>NZ_PSVI01000059.1:0-19938 GCF_002931415.1 Rathayibacter sp. AY1E8 | reverse complement strand
GCGGGGATCCTCTGGTCGCCCGCGAGAGCGACGGCGACTGGCTGCTCGACGGCGTGAAGCCCTGGTGCTCGCTGGCCGACCGCCTCGACGCCGCCCTCGGCCGCGAAGACCCCCCAGGCGGCGTCGGCGGCGACTCCGAGTCCGGACGGGTCGAGCTCCGCCTCGCCGAGGATCGCGAGAGCGTCGAGGTGCGGCTCCACCGCGCGCGCGACGCCGAGGTCGTGCCGAGCCAGGCGCTCGAGGAGACCGTGCAGCTCGGCGGTGCGACCGGTGCCGGGCCGGGGCGCGTCGGCGCTCAGACCGCGCGCGAAGCCGAGCGCGCCGTCGACGTCGTGGGGGAGGAGAGAGGAGGAGTGCTGGTCCATCGCCTCCGAAACTACGCAGTCGAGCGGGCGGCGTCCGGCGATTGTCCCCGAACGGACGGGGTGCTAAGCGTCAGATGTCAAGGTCGTTGATCCTGTGCAGGAGAGAGGCGAAGAGCTCGACGTCGGCGAGCGCCCAGCTGCGCAGCTCCTCGTGCATCAGCGCCTGGTTCGAGCTGCGGATCTCGCGCAGCCGCGCGGCGGTCGCCGGAGTCACCGAGAGGATCGTGGCGCGGCCGTCCTGCGGGTCGGGGGTGCGCTCGAGGAAGCCGAGGCGGTCGAGCGCCGTGATCTGGCGGCTGAGCGCCGACTTGTCCATCTCGAGGAGCTCGGCCAGCACGCCCGAGTGCACGGGTCCGCGGCGCTCGAGCGCCGAGATCGTCTTGTAGCCCAGCGGCGTCAGCTCCGGGTGGAGCCGCTCGGCGTAGGAGCGCATCGCCGCCCGCACGCGGTTGAAGAGGGTGCTGAGCTCGCCCTCCACCGAGGCGATCGCGGAGTCGACGTCGCGGGCGGAGTCGGGGGTCGGGCCGGTCATGCCTCCAGCATCCCGCGCGCGGGCCCTCCTCCTCGACTTGCGCCCGCGCGCCGCGATGACGTACGCTTCCCGAAGCCAAAGACCGCCGGTTTCCGGTGTGCGCACGAGCAGGGCCCCGGCCACGCGGATCGCCACCGGACGAAGGATTCGCGAAGCGAATTGCCCGCGCAGGTGCACGAGTTCAGTTCCGCCTAACCGCGATCCCGAAGCTCCGCGCCCCTGTGCCGGAGCTTTTTTCTTTGCCTGCCTTCGGGCTACCGGCACGAGAATTCACAGGAGTAGCCATGGCGAACAAGGAAGCCTCGGTTGCCGAACTCACGGAGAAGTTCCAGAGCTCGACGGCCGTTCTGCTGACCGAGTACCGCGGTCTCACTGTTGCTCAGCTCAAGACGCTGCGCAAGGACATCAGTGAGCACGCAACCTACGCCGTGGTGAAGAACACGCTGACCAAGATCGCGGCGAACAACGCCGGTATCTCGTCCTTCGACGACGAGCTCGCTGGCCCCTCGGCCATCGCGTTCGTGCACGGCGACCCTGTCGCCGTCGCGAAGTCGCTGCGTGCCTTCGCCAAGGCAAACCCTCTCCTCGTGGTCAAGGGCGGTTACTTCGACGGTAACCCGCTGACCGCAGAAGAGGTGGGCAAGCTCGCTGACCTCGAGTCCCGCGAAGTTCTGCTCGGCAAGCTCGCCGGCGCCTTCAAGGCCTCGCTGTTCGGCGCCGCATATCTGTTCAACGCTCCGCTCTCGAAGGCCGTTCGCACGGTCGAGGCGTTGCGCGAGAAGCAGGAGTCCGCGAGCTGACGTCTTCCCCTTCCGGGAAGCAGTGCGCGCGCGGTTCGTAGACAAAGAAAAACAAGGAGAAAAATCATGGCAAAGCTCACGCAGGACGAGCTCATCGAGGCCTTCAAGGAGCTCACGCTCATCGAGCTCTCGGAGTTCGTCAAGAAGTTCGAAGAGGTCTTCGAGGTCACCGCTGCGGCGCCCGTCGCCGCCGCCGGTGTGGCCGGCCCGGCCGCCCCCGCCGAAGAGGTCGAGGAGCAGACCGAGTTCGACGTCGTGCTCGAGGCCGCCGGCGAGAAGAAGATCCAGGTCATCAAGGAGGTGCGCGCCCTCACCAGCCTCGGCCTCGGTGAGGCGAAGGCGCTCGTCGACGGTGCCCCCAAGGCGGTCCTCGAGGCCGTCAACAAGGAGACCGCCGAGAAGGCCAAGGCTCAGCTCGAGGGCGCCGGCGCGACCGTCACCGTCAAGTAATCCCCCTCACCCGTCGCGGGTGCCGGCTCCGGCCGGTCGCTCGTCAGGGTGACGCAGGCACGCCTGCAGACGCAGGGCGTCGTCTCCTCGGAGGCGGCGCCCTTCGTCGTTCCCGGCCGTTGGAGGCGCGCGCCCCTAGGATCGGAGCGTGACTGCTCACGATCTGCTCGCCGGGCTCCCCGCCCGCGACGTCCCGCCCAGCGAGGTCTCGCTCAGCGAGCTCCTGAGCGACTTCGTCTCGGTGACGCACCGGATCACCCGCCTCGCCGCCCAGGCGACCGGCAACCAGGAGTCGCAGGCCGTCTGGCGCACGCTCTCGGTGCTCCTCTCGATGGGCCCGATGCGCCTGGGGGAGCTCGCCTCCCAGAGCCGCGTCTCGCAGCCCACGATGACCAAGATCGTGAAGAACCTCGTCGAGACCGGCTGGCTCGACCGGATCGCCGATCCCCTCGACGCGCGCGCCTGGCAGATCCGCCTGGCTCCCGCCGGCGCGGACGCGCTGAACGCCTGGCGGACCGACCTCGGCGACGCGCTGACGCCGATCTTCGCCGATCTCACCCTCGAGGACCGCCGCGTCCTCGAGCGCGCCGTCGAGATCATGCACGAGCGCCTCGTCGTCGGCCCGCGGGACTGACCCCTCCCGCGCGGTTCCGCCGCGCGGCACACTGGTCGCGTGCAGATGCGACTCGAGCTCGTCCCCCTCCCCGTCGGCGACGTCGACCGCGCGGTCGCCTTCTACACGGAGGTGATGGGCTTCCACCTCGACCACGACGTGCGGCCCTCCGCCGCGATGCGCGTGGTCCAGCTCACCCCGCCCGGCTCGGCCTGCTCGATCGTGGTCGGCAGCGGGATGGGCCCCGGTCCGGAGGAGGGCGTCGTCCGCTCCCTCCACCTCGTCGTCGACGACATCGCCGCCGCTCGCGCGGAGCTCGTCGGCCGCTCGCTCGAGATCAGCGAGGTCCAGGACCTGGGCGGCGTGCAGTACGCGTACTTCGCCGATCCGGACGGCAACACCTGGGCGCTCCAGGAGATCGGGAGCAGGACGCCCCCGGAGTGAGTCAGTCCTCGGGCCAGCGTACCCGGGCGTCGACGTCGGGGTGCTTGCGCAGCCAGGCCGCGACGAAGGGGCAGCGCGGGACGACCGTGCCGCCCGCCTCCGTGATCGCGGTGACCGCGGCCCGCGAGAGGATGCTCCCGAGGCCGTGGCCCTCCCACGCGTCGTCGACGACGGTATGGGTGAGCGTCACCTCGTCGCCCTGACGGGTGTACGCGGCGAAGCCGGCCGGGGTGCCGCCGACCTCGATCACGAAGCGGGACCGCTCGGGGACGTCGCGGACGGTGGGGGTGTCGGAGTCGCTCATGCTCCGATTCTCGCCCCCCGCGGCGCCGAGGTGCTGGTGCGGATCACCAGCGAGGCGGGGATCAGCGTGTGGCGGGCCGGGGGAGGGGGCTCGCCGCGACCGAGGGCGGCCAGCGCGTCCAGCACCAGCGCGACTGCGAGCTCGCCCTGCTGGCGCGGGTCCTGGCGGATCGAGCTGAGACCGAAGAGCTCGGCGAGGGGGTGGTCGTCGATCCCGATGACGGAGACGTCCTCGGGCACCGAGAGGCCGAGCTCGCGCGCCGCGAGGATGATCCCGATCGCGATCTCATCGGAGGCGGCGAAGATCGCCGTCGGCCGGGTCCGCGGGTCGCCGAGGACCTGCCGTCCGGCGCTGTGCCCGCCGGGGATGTCGAAGGTGGTGGGCACGATGTCCTGCGCGCCCGGCTCGAGGCCGGCGGCCGCGAGCGCCTGGCGGAAGCCGTCGCGGCGCTGCGTGTGGACGTGGAAGTCCATCTCCTCCTCCGCGAGCCCGCCGATGTGGACGACCCGCTCGTGGCCGAGGGAGAGCAGGTGCTCCGTGGCGAGGCGGGAGGCGGCGACGTCGTCGATGCTGAAGGTGGGGATGCCGGGGAGCTCGCCGCCGATGCCGACGATGGGCTTGCCCAGGGCGAGGAGCGCCTCCGTCTCGTGCGGCGAGATCTCGAGGGTGACGGCGACGATCGCGTCGACGCGCTTGCGGACGAGGTAGTACTCGAACACGCTCCGGCGGGCGTCGAGGTGCTTGTCGATGTTGTAGAGGAGCAGGTCGTAGCCGGCGGCGAGCAGGGCGCGCTCGATGCCCTCGATGATCCCGGCGAAGAACCACTGGTTGATGATCGGGATGATCACGGCGATGTTGTTGCTGCGGCCGGTGACGAGGCTGGAGGCGTTGGCGGAGACGACGTAGCCCAGGCTCGTCGCGGCGCGCTCGACGCGCTGCTTCGTCCCCGCGGAGACGTAGCCCCGGCCGCTGAGCGCGCGCGAGACCGTCGCCTTCGACACTCCTGCGAGCTCGGCCACCTCTTCGATGCCTGGCACGGCGTTCCTCCCGACCGTCCGGCCTCGATGCTGGAAACGGTTCCAGGAAGTTATACACCGCCCGGCGGCCGGGCGTCGCGCCGAGATCGATCTCCGCTCGGCCCCGGCCCCGCGATCGCTGTTCTGACGCCGAATCGTTATCTCAGAGAGCGCTCTATCACCGGCGTTGTGCTTTCATCGTTCTTGTGGAAAGGTTTCCCTCCGTGGGAGCCCACCCACACGAATCCGGTGATCCGCTCGGAGTTCCTCCTGGCATCGCCATCACCAGCATCCGAGTCGTCGCGGCACACGCTTCGAGCCGCCACAGCCTCCCGATCCCGATCGGCGAGGAGCGGCCTGCTCGGCTGGTTCCACCACTCAATGAGGAGGAAGAATGCGGTCATCCCTGCACCGCCGTATCACCGTCCCGGTCGCCGTTCTGGCAGCGGCCGGCATCGCACTCGCGGGCTGCTCCAGCAGCAGTGACCCCAACGACCCGAACGCCGGCGGCGGCAGCTCGGCCGGCACGGTCGGCACCGCCGACGGCGTCGTCAACGTCTACGGCACCATCAACGGCGACGAGGCCACCCTTCTCGAGCAGTCCTGGGCGGACTGGGAGAAGGAGAGCGGCATCGAGATCAAGTACACGGGCGACAAGGAGTTCGAGAAGCAGATCGGCATCAAGGTCCAGGGTGGCGACACCCCCGACCTCGCGATCTTCCCGCAGCCGGGTCTGCTCGCCGACACCGTCGCCTCCGGCAAGGTGCAGGAGCTCCCCGAGGGCGCCCTCGCCAACGTCAAGCAGAACTGGTCCGAGGACTGGCAGAAGTACGGCCAGGTCGACGGCACCCAGTACGGCGCGCCGCTGATGGCGTCGGTCAAGGGCTACATCTGGTACTCCCCGGCCAAGTTCAAGGAGTGGGGCGTCTCCGTTCCCACGACGTGGGACGAGATGGAGGCGCTCGGCAAGACGATCGCCGAGAAGACCGGCGGACCGTCCTGGTGCGCGGGCTTCAACTCCGGTGAGGCCTCCGGCTGGCCCGGAACCGACTGGATCGAGGACGCCGTCCTCCGCGAGGCCGGCCCCGACGTCTACGACTCCTGGGTCGCGGGCGACACCCCCTTCACCGACCCGGCCATCAAGTCCGCGTTCGACTCCGTCGGATCGATCCTCCTCGACCCGACCCTCGTCAACGCCGGCTACGGCGACGTGAAGTCGATCAACTCCACCGCCTTCGGCGACGTCGCCCAGAACATGGCGAACGGCACCTGCGCGCTGACCCACCAGGCCTCGTTCTTCGAGGGCTTCCTGACCTCGGCCGGCGCCAACGTGGCCGAGGACGGCGACGTGTGGGCCTTCCTCACCCCGCCGGTCAAGGCCGACGACGCCCAGGCCGTCACCGGTGGTGGCGAGATGGTCGCCGCGTTCTCGAACGACGAGGACACCGCGAAGGTCCAGGAGTACCTGGCCAGCGCCGACTGGGCCAACAGCCGCGTCTCCCTCGGCGGCGTCATCTCCGCGAACACCGGTCTCGACCCGGCCAACGCGGGCAGCGACGTCCTGAAGGACTCCATCGCGATCCTCCAGAACCCGGACACCACGTTCCGCTTCGACGCGTCCGACCTCATGCCGAAGGCAGTGGGCTCGGACAGCTTCTTCAAGGGCATGGTCGACTGGATCGACGGCACGAGCACCGACCAGGCGCTCGAGGAGATCCAGGCCGGCTACACCTCCTAGCAGCGGAGCAGAGCCGCCGCTCCCGAGTGGCGGCTCAGCTGTGACGGCCCGGCCCCCGAATCCACGGATCCCGGGGCCGGGCCCCTCCTGAGTCCAGAGTCGCACTCGAAAGGGCGTCCATGTCCCCCATCACCATCTCGGGGTTCTTCCAATGGCTGGCGGGAATCCCGCCGCTCGCGCAGATCCCGCTCATCCTCCTGGCCTTCGCGGCCGTGGTGGCGCTCATCCTCTTCTTCGTCGAGATCGCGCCCCGCCGCGGCACCGGCTACACGGTCCTCCGGCTCGCGGTGACGGTCGTCCTGCCGGTCGTCCTCCTGCTGGTCTTCGGCCTCTACAACTCCGTCCTCTGGGTCGCGGTGGTGGCCGCCGTCATCGGCGGCGCGCTGTTCCTGCTCGACTTCCGGTCCCGCAAAGGCGCGGGCTACGGACTCCAGCTCATCGCGTTCATGGCACCGGCCGCCTTCTTCATCCTCATCGGCCTGATCTACCCGACGATCACGACGGCCATCAACGCGTTCATGAAGAACGACGGCTCCGGATTCGCCGGCATCGACAACTTCGTCTGGGTCTTCACCAGCCCCGACGGCATCACCGCCTTCCTCAACACGGTGGTCTGGGTGCTCCTGGCCCCGATCACGGCGACCGCGATCGGTCTCGCCTACGCGGTCTTCATCGACAAGAGCCGCGGCGAGAAGTTCTTCAAGCTGCTGGTCTTCATGCCGATGGCGATCTCGTTCGTCGGCGCGTCGATCATCTTCAAGTTCTTCTACGACGTGCGCCAGGGCGAGCAGATCGGCCTCCTCAACGGCATCCTCACCGCCTTCGGCGCCCCGCCGGTCGACTGGCTGGGACTCGAGCCGTGGAACACGCTGTTCCTCGTCGTCGTCCTCATCTGGACCCAGGCCGGATTCGCCATGACGGTGCTCTCCGCCGCCATCAAGGGCGTCCCCTCCGAGCAGCTCGAAGCGGCCTCGCTCGACGGAACCAGCGCGTGGCAGTCCTTCTGGAACGTCACCGTCCCCGGCATCCGCTCCTCGATCGTGGTCGTCCTCACGACGATCTCGATCGCGTCGCTGAAGGTCTTCGACATCGTCTCGGCGATGACCGGTGGCCGCTCCGACACCACGGTCCTCGCGTTCGAGATGGTCCGCCAGTTCCAGCTCGGCGCCCGCAGCGGCTACAGCGCGGCCCTCGCGGTCATCCTGTTCCTGCTCGTGCTCCCGATCGTCGTCTACAACGCCCGCCAGCTCGCCAAGCAGAGGGAGATCCGATGAGCGTCACGCCCACTCCGATCCAGGTTCCGGTCGACCGCAGCACCGAGCGCGCGCTCGCCCGCGGCGAGTCCAGGATCGAGGCGGCCAGCGGCAAGGTCAAGAAGGCGACGACATCGCGCGGCGCCACTCTCGCCGCGCTGATCATCGCCGTCATCTGGACCGTCCCCACCCTCGGCCTGTTCATCTCGTCGTTCCGCCCCGCGAACGACATCAAGACGACCGGCTGGTGGACGATCTTCGCCAACCCCGGCTTCACCCTCGACAACTACGCGAACGCGCTCAACTCCGGCGACAGCCTGACCCTGGGCAAGGCGTTCGTGAACTCGCTGGTCATCACGCTGCCGGCGGCGCTGATCCCGATCACGATCGCCAGCCTCGCCGCCTACGCGTTCGCCTGGATCGACTTCAAGGGCCGCAACACGCTCTTCGTCCTCGTGTTCTCGCTCCAGATCGTCCCCATCCAGATGGCGCTCGTGCCGTTGCTGCAGCTGTTCTCGGACGGCCTGCGCATCGGAGGGCTCTACATCCTCCCCGGCCTCGGGGTGAACGGGTTGGACGGCTCCTACGCGAAGGTGTGGATCGCGCACACGATCTTCGCGCTCCCGCTCGCGATCTTCATGCTCCACAACTTCATCTCCGAGATCCCCGGCGAGGTCATCGAAGCGGCACGAGTGGACGGCGCCGGACACGGCCAGATCTTCTTCCGCATCGTGCTCCCGCTCTCGGTCCCCGCCATCGCCTCCTTCGGCATCTTCCAGTTCCTCTGGGTCTGGAACGACCTGCTGGTCGCGACGGTCTTCACCTCCGGACAAGGGCTGCCGATCACGAAGGCGCTGCAGGACCTCACCGGCTCCTACGGCCAATCGTGGGAGCTGCTCACGGCCGGCGCGTTCATCTCGATCATCGTGCCGCTCATCGTGTTCTTCTCCCTCCAGAGGTTCTTCGTCCGCGGCCTCCTCGCCGGCGCCACCAAGGGCTGACGACCCGCGGGGGTGCCGTGGGCGGCGTTGTCGTCGTCGGCGGTAGCTCCGCTACAGCTCTCCTCCTCCGCCTTGCCCACGACACCCCCGCGGGCCGTCAGCACTGCTCGTCGGGGGGAATAGGGTGCACGAACGAAGGCCCGGGTCCTGCTGCGCAGGACCCGGGCCTTCGTCGTGCGGTGGCGCCGGGGGCGGCCACCAAGGGTGGGGGGGTACGGCGCCGGAGGCGGCCGACGGGGAGCGGCGCCTGCGGCGGCCGTCTCGGGCCGGGGGCGGCTAGCGGCGGAGCGGCGTATCGAGACCCGCGGACCGCATGGTGGTCGAGTAGCGGTGGAGCGGGGTGTCGAGATCGGGCACCGGGGAGGTACCCGGCACGGGCATCGGGTGCGGGACGGCGCGTCGGCGCGGCGCGGGATTGCACGACTTCGCCGTGGGCGGAAGGGCGGGGGTCCGGAGGCGGGCGGGGCTAGGGTCGAGCCGTGAGCAGGATGGGTGACGTCGCGGCAGGCGGCGGGATGCGCGGAGGGGCGCGCGGCGGGAGGATCTCGAGCAGCGATCCGGACAGCCAGCGGGAGATCAACGCGGCGGCTCCGAAGGTCGACGACCTGCTCCGGCGCATCGCGGGACTCTTCCGCGACCACCGCCCCAAGCTCACGCTCACCGTGATCCTCGTGCTCGTCGGCGCCGCCCTCACGGTGGTGCCCCCGCTCCTCACCCAGCTGGCCTTCGACCGCGGGCTCTTCCCGCCCGGCGGACGCCCGAACCTCCCCGTGCTGCTCGAGCTGGTCGGCGTCATGGTGCTGGTCTGGGCGTTCTCGGCGATCCTCGGCGTCTGGCAGACCTACCTCACCGCGACCGTCGGCAACACGGTCATGGGGGAGCTGCGCATCCGCCTCTTCCGCCACCTGCAGGCGATGGAGCTCGGCTTCTTCACCCGCACCCGCACCGGCGTCATCCAGTCGCGCCTCGCCAACGACGTGGGCGGCGTGGCCAACGTGCTCACGAACACCGTCTCGAGCGTGCTCGGCAACACCGTCACCGTGATCGCGGCCGTCGTCGCGATGCTCCTGCTCTCGTGGCAGATGACGATCGTCGCCCTCGTCCTCACTCCGGTGCTCGTCGTGGCCCAGCGCCGCGTCGGCCAGGTGAGGGCGCGCATCGCGACGAAGACGCAGGAGTCGCTGTCCGAGATGACCGCGATCACCCAGGAGACCCTGAGCGTCTCGGGCATCCTCCTGGCCAAGAGCTTCGGCCGCCAGGAGTCGGAGGTGACGCGCTACGCCGACGAGAACGGCCGCCAGATCGAGCTCCAGGTGCGGCAGCAGATGTCCGGCCAGTGGTTCTTCGCGATGGTGCAGATCTTCCTCTCCGTCATCCCCGTGATCGTGTACCTCGTGGCCGCCTGGCTGATCCTCGGCGGCACCACCGTCACCGCCGGGACCGTCGTGGCCTTCACCACCGTGCAGGCGCGCCTGATGTGGCCGCTCCTGGGCCTGATGCGCGTCGCGCTCGACCTGCAGACGGCCGGAGCGCTGTTCGCCCGCATCTTCGAGTACCTGGACCTGCGCCCGGCGATCACGGACAGGGCAGATGCACGCGAGGTCTCGGGCGAGCTCGGCCGGGTCGAGCTCGACGACGTCGTGTTCCGCTACCCCGACCAGGCGGAGGACGCGCGCCCGACGCTCGACCACGTCTCGGTCGCGATCGAGCCGGGCCAGTTCGTCGCCTTCGTCGGTCCCTCCGGCGCGGGCAAAACCACGATCTCGTACCTCGTCCCGCGCCTCTACGACGTGGCCGGGGGAGCGGTGCGCTTCGCCGGCACCGACGTGCGCGAGCTGCGGCAGGAGTCGCTCGTCTCGCACATCGGCATCGTCAGCCAGGAGACCTACCTCTTCCACGCGACGATCGGCGACAACCTCCGCTACGCCCGCCCCGACGCGACGCAGGAGGAGCTGGAGGCGGCCGCCCGCGCCGCGAACATCCACGCGACGATCACGTCGTTCCCCGACGGCTACGACACGCTGGTCGGCGAGCGTGGCTACCGGCTCTCCGGAGGCGAGAAGCAGCGGCTCGCGATCGCCCGCGTCCTGCTGAAGGACCCGGCGGTCCTCATCCTCGACGAGGCGACCAGCGCCCTCGACACCGTCTCGGAGCGGATCGTCCAGACCGCGCTCGACGACGCCGCCCGCGGCCGCACCACCATCGCGATCGCCCACCGGCTCTCGACCATCGTGTCGGCCGACGTCATCCACGTCGTCGAGGGCGGACGGATCGTCGAATCGGGCACCCACCGCGAATTGCTCGGCCTCGGCGGCCTCTACGCCTCGCTCTACGCACAGCAGACGGAGTCGGCCCTCCAGGGCTGAGCCGCGGATCGGCGGCCGGACTTCGCGGGGCTACTCGCAGCCGACGCCGTCTGAGTCGCCGGGCCCCGTGCACGACGTCGGCGGAGAGCACGTGCCCCTCCCGGTGGGGGAGGCGCACCAGTCTCAGCCGATGTCGTGCGCGCCGGAGGCGGTCACTCCGCCGGCCGGTCCTCGAGCATCTGCTCCATCAGCGAGATCTCGGCCTCCTGGGCCTTCACGACGGAGGAGGCGAAGTCGGTGGCGACCGTCACGCGGCTCCGGGCGAGCAGCGCCTCGGCCATGTCGATCGCGCCGCGGTGGTGGGCGATCATCAGCTCGAGGAACATCCGGTCGAAGTCTCGGCCCGACGCGCTGCTGAGGGCGGTGATCTGGTCCGGTGTCGCGAGACCGGGCATGCTCGCGGGCACGACGCCGTCCTCGGTCCCCATCCCCATCGACGAGTGCTCGTCGGCGGCTCCGGCCAGGGTCGGCCGGCCCATCCAGGTCATCGAGGGCTCCGGAGCAGCCTGCGGCAGGCCCCACGAGTTCAGCCAGCCGAAGAGCTGCCCGGCCTGCTGCTGCTGGGTGAGCAGGATGTCCTTCGAGACGGTGAGGACCTCGTCGTCGGCGCTGCGCTCGCGGGCGATCATCGCCAGCTCGGCGCCCTGCAGGTGGTGCACCTGCATGTCGCGCGCGAAGCCCGCTTCGGCGCTGGCGCTCGAGGGCGTCGCCGCGGAGGCGAACGGGGCGAGCGCGCCGAAGAGGTAGCCGCCGGCCGCTCCGAGGAGGAGCGCGACCACGGCGACCGCGGCGACGAGGATCCGGCCCCTACTGCTTGCCGGGCGCATCGATCCCTCCGGTGCAGGGGGCGCCGGGCTCCGGAGCGCTCGAGGACTGCCAGAAGCGCTCGACGAAGGCGTCGATGCGGGGGTCCTCGGGCGAGTCGATCGCGACCTGGGCGTCCCAGGCGCTCAGCACGATGGGCGACTCGAGGCCCTCGTAGGGCGAGACGACGGAGTAGGTGTCGGGCATCGCGGCGATCAGCGCGTCGACCTCGCTCTGCGGGAGCTCGGGGTCGTACGTGGCCCAGACGGCGCCGTGCTCGAGGTCGTGCACCGCGTTCTCGTTCGGGACGGGCTCGTCGTAGACGCCGCAGTTCATCCACACGGCGTTGTGCGGGCCGCCCGCCGGCGGGGTCTGCGGGTAGTCGACGGCGCCGGCGACGTGGGTGGCGTCGTTGTCGAAGGTCTGCAGGCCGTCGATCTCGCGCGCCTCGACGATCTGCTGGTTCCCGAAGACGGTGACCGCGACGATCCCGCCGACCGCGAGGACGGCCAGGGCCGACAGCGACCAGATCCAGATGCGGGCGCCGCGCTTGCGGCGGTCCTGCTCGCGCTTGTAGGCCTCGAGCTTCTCCTGTCGGGCGCGGTTCTTGGCGGACATCGTGTCTTTGGGCACGGCGGCGTCTCTCGTTCTGAGGGCGGAAGGCGCCTGTGGCGGGCGCAGGCGCCTGAGAGGCGCTCTCAGAGGATAACGAGCGAGGCTTCGGATCGGATCAATGCGCGGTCAGGGGAATCTCGATGCGCCCGAGGAGCGGGCCGCTCGATCAGCGGGATGCCCAACGGGCCCGCTCGATCCGCAGGATGCGCCGCCGCTCCGCTCAGGGGGCGAAGGTGAGCCAGAGCAGCAGGCCGTTCAGGACGATGAGGAAGACGGCGGCCAGGGCGGCGGCGAGGGTGGTGAACCAGCGGTTCGTCTGGTCGCCCATCAGGCGGCGGTCGCGGGTCAGGATCACGAGCGGCACGAGCGCGAAGGGGATGCCGAACGACAGGACCACCTGGCTGAGCACCAGCGCGCGCGTCGGGTCGAAGCCGATCGCGAGCACCAGGAGCGCCGGGATCAGCGTGACCAGACGACGGGCGACGAGCGGCACCCGCACCTGAAGCAGACCGTGCATGATCTCGGCCCCCGCGTACGCGCCGACCGAGGTCGAGGCGAGGCCGGAGGCGAGCAGGCCGACGGCGAACAGGGTCGCGACCACCGGGCCGAGCGCCGCTCCGATGGCCGCGTGGGCGCCCTCGAGGCTGTCGGTCCCGGCGACTCCCGCGAGGGAGTGCGCGGCGAGGAGCAGGATCGCGAGGTTCACGGTGCCGGCGATGGCGAGGGCGATCGTCACGTCGATCCGGGTGGCGACCAGGATCCTCCGGCGCGCGCCGACGCCCTCGACGTGGCCGAAGCGGTCGCGGGCGAGCGCGGAGTGGGCGTAGATCGCGTGGGGCATGACGGTCGCGCCGAGGATCGAGGCGGCGAGCAGCACCGACTCCGAGCCCTCGAAGCGCGGCACGAGACCGGCGACGGTCGCGCCCGCGTCCGGCGGATCGACGACCACGCCGACCGTGAAGCCGACGGCGATCAGCACCATCAGCGCCGTGATCACCCGCTCGAACGGCTGCGCCCCGCCCCGCGTCTGCACGAGCAGCAGCACCAGCGAGACCGCGCCGGTGACCACGCCGCCGGCCAGCAGCGGCAGTCCGAAGAGCAGGTTCAGCGCGATCGCGCCGCCGATCACCTCGGCCAGGTCGGTCGCCATCGCGACCGTCTCGGCCTGCAGCCAGTAGGCCCGGCGGCCCCAGCGGCCGCGCAGGCGGTCGCCGAGCAGCTCGGGGAGGCTGCGGCCGGTCATCAGGCCGAGCTTCGCCGAGAGGTACTGGATGAGCCAGGCCATCAGGTTGCCGAGCACCACCACCCAGACCAGGAGGTAGCCGAACCGGGCGCCGGCCGTCATGTTGCTGGCGACGTTGCCCGGGTCGAGGTAGGCGACTCCGGCGACCAGCGCCGGGCCGAGCAGGCGGAGGAGGTGGATGTCGGCCGGACGCCGCGGCGGTGCGGCGATCGGTGAGGTCATTCGGGGTCCGTTCCGGGTCGACCGCGGCGCTCGCGGACCCCCACGATAGGGCACCGGCGCGACCGGCGGCACTCCCCTCCCGAGACCGCTCCCTGTGCCTCCGCCCACCCCCGTCACACGCCCGCAGCCGGTTGCTACGCTGGTGGGATGAGCCTGGATCGCGCCCTTCCCGCACGCCCGGAGACCGGGATGGCCTACGCCGATTCGGTGCTCGACCTCATCGGCGACACCCCGCTGGTGAAGCTGGGTCCGGTCGCGGCGGGCGTGCAGGCGACCGTGCTGGTCAAGGTCGAGTACCTGAACCCCGGCGGCTCGTCGAAGGACCGCATCGCGACCCGCATCATCGACGCAGCCGAGCGCGACGGGCTGCTGAAGCCCGGCGGCACCATCGTGGAGCCGACCAGCGGCAACACCGGCATCGGCCTCGCCCTCGTCGCGCAGCAGCGCGGCTACCGCTGCGTGTTCGTGCTGCCGGACAAGGTGGGGGAGGACAAGCGCAACGTCCTCACCGCCTACGGGGCCGAGATCGTCGTGACGCCGACGGCCGTCGCTCCGGAGGACCCCGCCTCCTACTACTCCGTCTCGGACCGCCTCGCCCGCGAGATCCCCGGCGCCTTCAAGCCCAACCAGTACGCGAACCTCAACGGACCGCTCAGCCACTACGAGACCACGGGCCCCGAGATCTGGCGCGACACCGCCGGCCGGCTCACCCACTTCGTCGCGGGAGTCGGCACGGGCGGCACCATCAGCGGCGCCGGCCGCTACCTCAAGGAGGTGTCGGAGGGCCGCGTGCAGATCGTCGGCGCCGACCCCGAGGGCTCCGTCTACTCGGGCGGCGGCGGTCGCCCGTACCTGACCGAGGGCGTCGGCGAGGACTTCTGGCCGAGCGCGTACGACCCGAGCGTGGTCGACCGGATCATCGCCTCCAGCGACGCCGAGTCGTTCGCGATGACCCGCCGCCTCGCCCGCGAGGAGGGGCTGCTCGTCGGCGGATCGAGCGGGCTCGCCGTCTCCGTCGCGCTCAAGGCAGCCGCCGGTCTCGGGCCGGACGACGTGGTCGTCGTGCTCCTGCCGGACGGCGGGCGCGGCTACCTCGGCAAGATCTTCAACGACCGCTGGATGCGCTCCTACGGCTTCCTCGAGATGCGCGACGAGGGCACCGTCCGCGACGTGCTCCGAGCGAGGGCGGCGAGCGGGCAGGCCGACCTCCCGGCGCTCGTGCACGCGCACCCGACCGACACGATCCGCGACGCGATCGGCATCATGACCGAGTACGGCGTCTCGCAGCTCCCGGTGCTGACCGCCGAGCCGCCGGTCGTGATGGGCGAGGTCGTCGGAGCCGTCGACGAGCGCGAGCTGCTCGACCGCGTCTTCGCCGGATCCGCCTCGATGAACGATCCGCTCGGCGACTGCGTGGGCGATGCGCTCGCGCTGATCGGGCTCGGCGAGAGCATCACCGCCGCCCGCGCCGCGCTCACCGAGCACAGCGCCCTCCTCGTCACCGACGAGGGCAAGCCCGTCGCGGTGATCACCCGACAGGACCTCCTCACCTACGCCACGGCCTGACGGCCGCCGCCTCCGCACCTCCGACCCAGGGAGCCCGCACCATGCCCAAGAAGCAGCACTTCGACACCCGCGCCATCCACGCCGGCCAGGAGTTCGATCCGACCACCGGGGCGGTCGTGCCGCCCGTCTACATGACCTCCACGTTCGTCCAGGACGGCATCGGCGGTCTCCGGGGCGGCTACGAGTACGCCCGCTCGGCGAACCCGACGCGCGACTCGCTCCAGGAGCTCATCGCCTCGCTCGAGGGCGCGGACGTCGCCTACTCCTTCTCCTCCGGCCTCGCCGCCGAGGACACCCTTCTGCGCGCCGCCCTCGCGCCCGGCGACCACGTCGTCCTGGGCAACGACGCGTACGGCGGCAGCCACCGCCTGATCGACCGGGTGCACAGCGCCTGGGGCGTGCGCAACACGGCCGTCGACATGTCGAACCTCCGCGAGGTGCAGCGAGCGATCGTCCCCGGCGAGACGAAGATGCTCTGGGTCGAGACCCCGTCGAACCCGCTGATGACCATCAGCGACATCGCCGAGCTCGCCGACCTGGCCCACGCGCACGACCTGATCGTCGTCGTCGACAACACCTTCGCCTCGTCCGCCCTGCAGCAGCCGCTGGCCCTCGGTGCCGACGTGGTCGTGCACTCGACCACGAAGTACCTCGGTGGCCACTCGGACGTCGTCGGCGGCGCGCTCGCCCTGCGCTCGGGGCCGCTGGCCGAGAAGATCGCGTTCCTGCAGTTCGCGGTCGGAGCGATCTCGGGTCCGATGGACGCGTGGCTCACGGTCCGCGGCATCAAGACCCTCGGGGTGCGGATGGAGCGCCACTCCGTCAACGCGCAGGCGGTCGCCGAGTTCCTCGTCGAGCACCCGGCGGTGACGGCCGTGCACTACCCGGGCCTGCCCTCGCACCCCGGCCACGAGCTGGCGAAGCGCCAGATGTCGCGGTTCGGCGGGATGCTCTCGCTCGAGCTCGCGACGCCGCGCGCGGCCCGGAAGTTCGCCGAGTCGACCGAGCTGTTCCAGCTCGCGGAGTCGCTGGGCGGCGTCGAGTCGTTGATCGGCTACCCGAGCGAGATGACGCACGCGTCGGTGAAGGGCACGCCGCTGGAGGTCTCGGAGTCGCTGGTGCGCCTCTCGGTGGGCCTCGAGGACTCGTCCGACCTGATCGCGGACCTGTCGGCGGCGCTGCCGAAGAAGTAGAGGCGGGAACGCCGCCCCGCGGGGCGGCATCTCGATGGTGCGCCCGGTCCGGCCCCTGCCAGGATCGGGCGCATGACCTCCTCGCGCCGCTTCGTCGATCTCAGCCACACCGTCGCGGACGGGCTGGTGACCTACCCGGGCCTGCCCGCTCCGCGCATCCGGCCGCACCTCACCCGTGAGGCGTCCCGCGCCTCCTACGCGCCCGGCACCGAGTTCGCGATGGACGTCATCGAGATGATCGGGAACACGGGCACCTACCTCGACAGCCCGTTCCACCGCTACGAGGGCGGAGCCGATCTCGCCGCTCTCCCGCTCGAGACGCTGGTCGACCTGCCGACCGTCGTGGTCGACGCGACCGGAGCCACCGGACGGGGCATCGGCTCGGACGCGGTCGCGGGACTCGACGTCCGCGGCGCCGCCGTCCTCCTCCGCACCGGCTGGGACGCGCACTTCGCCACGCCCGGGTACGGCAGGGGCGCCCCCTTCCTCAGCGGCGAGGCGGCGGAGGCGCTCGTCGCCGCCGGCGCGGTGCTGGTCGGCATCGACTCGGTGAACATCGACGACACGGAGTCGGGCGGATCGCGGCCCGCGCACTCGGCCCTCCTCGCCGCGGGAGTGCACGTCGTCGAGCACCTCACCGGCCTCGGCGGGCTGCCGGCGACAGGGGCGCGCTTCACCGCCGTGCCGCCGAAGGTGCGGGGCTTCGGGACCTTCCCGGTGCGGGCCTTCGCGGTCGTCGACGAGCCCTGACCGGCGCAGGGCGCCCGGGCGCCTCCGGCTAACCTGGACCGATGCATCCCGCTCTCGCCGCCGTCGGCCGGCGCGTCCGGCCCCGCACGCGCCTCGCGGCGCTGGGCCGTCGTGTCCGTCCCCGCACGCGGCTGCGCTCCGCGGCCCGGGTCGTCCGCTCCGCCCCTCAGCGCCTCTCGGAGCGCCGCGCCGCCGTGATCGCCGCCCGGCCGATCGACCACCCCTCGCCCGCGCTCCGGCGCGAGCTGCTGCTGCTCGACCTGGCCAACCGCTTCTCCCGCCGCTCCGCGGTCGATCCGGCGGGCGAGGTCGTGGTGACGATGACCACGCACGGCGAGCGGCTGCAGCGGGTCCACGTGGCGCTCGAGTCCATCGCCCGCGGCGACACCCGGCCCGCGCGCCTGGTGCTCTGGCTCGACGACCCGGCCCTGCACGCCGACCTGCCCGCGCCGCTGCGACGCCTCCGCCGCCGCGGCGTCGAGATCCGCCTGGTCGACGGCTACCGCGTGCACACGAAGTACTACCCGCACCTGCTCTCGGGCCGGGCGGGGGAGCGCGACCTCGTCACCTCCGACGACGACATCGTGTACCCGCGCACCTGGCTGAGGGGCCTGCTCGACGCCCGCTCGCGCTACCCACGCGAGACTGTGCTCTGCTACCGCGCCCACCGGGTGGGGATCGTCGACGGCGCCGTGGCTCCGTACACGAGCTGGACGCCGGTCGCCGACACGCGCGCGTCGACCGATGTCTTCGGCACCTCCGTCTCCGGGCAGCTGCTGCCCGCCCCGCTCCTCGGCGAGATCGCCGCGCACGGGGAGGCGTTCCGCGAGATCGCCCCGGACGCCGACGACATCTGGCTGCACGTGCGCGCGGTCGACGCCGGTTACCGGATCGCGCAGATCGAGCCCCGGGCCCAGCTGTTCCCGTTCGTGCCGCGCACGCAGCAGTCCGGGCTCTACCTCGTCAACTACTGGGACGGCGGCAACGACCGCCAGGCCCGCGCGGCCTACACGCCCGAGGTGACGGCGCGGATCGCGGCGGACGCCTCCGCGAGAGGGGAGGTGCGCTGATGCGCCTGCTGTTCGTGAGCAACCTCTATCCGCCCCAGGTGCTCGGCGGATACGAGATGACCTGTGCGCGCGTCGCGGAGGCGATGGCGGCCCACGGCCACACCGTGCGCGTGCTGACCACGCCGACCTACCTGCCGCCGGAGCCCTCGGGCGTCGAGGTGCACCGCACGTTGAGCCTGCGCACCTACTTCCCGCTGCCGCAGACGGGCGGCGAGATCGCTCAGCTGCTGCACCACGAGAGCGCCGTCTCGCGGTTCGAGAACACCCGCATCCTGCTCGAGGAGCTGCGCGACTTCGCGCCGACCCACGTGGTGGCCTTCAACCTGCTCGGGATCGGCGGCCTCGCGCTGATCGACCTGCTGCGGGCGGTGGAGGCCCCGTGGATGTGGAACCTCGGCGACCGCATCCCGAACGCCCTGGTCGACGGGCTGCCCGAGCGCGTGCTCCGCGTTTACGGCGCCCAGGCCCCCGACCACTTCGACCGCGGCGAGATCGTCGCGGTCAGCCGCTCGCTCGTCGACGCGATCGAGGCCGGCGGGCTGAGCCTGGGCGAGGTCGAGGTGATCGGGCGGGGAGTGTCCGTTCCCCCCGACACCGCGGAGCCGCGGCGCTACCGCGAGGGCGGGACCACCCGGTTCACGTTCGCCGCGTCGCTGGGCGAGCACAAGGGCGTCGGGCTGGTGCTGGAGGCGGCGGCGTCTCTCGCGGAGGAGACCCGCGACTTCCGTGTGGACCTCTACGGCGACGGAGACGTGGACGGCTGGCGCGCCCGGGCGGACGAGGCGGGCCTGGCCGGCCTGGTCGAGTTCCACGGACCGAGGCCCCACGCCGAGGTGCTCGCCGCGCACGGCCGCGCCGACGCGTTCCTCTTCCCGACCTGGGCCGGAGAGGCGTTCGGCGTCGCGCCGGTCGAGGCGGCCGCGGCGGGCGCCGTGCCGATCGTGACGGCGGCCAGCGGAGTAGCGGAGTTCCTCATCGACGGCGTCGACTGCATCAAGATCACCCGCTCCGCCCCGGCGCTCCTCGAGGCGATGCGGGACGTGGCGAGCGGGGCGGTGGACCTCGAGGCGCTCGGCCGGCGGGGCCGGGCCGCGGCGCGCGGACCGCTCTCGTTCGAGCGCTCCGTCGAGCTGATCGAGGCCTCGCTCGAGCGCCGCTCCCGGCCTGGCCTCGCCGACCGCCTCGCCGACACCACCCTCGAGGCCGACATCATGGACAAGGATCTGCGGGCGATGGACGTGCTCCACCGCCGCTTCTCCGGACGGGACCACGACGATGACCACTGACCACGACTTCCTCCAGGACCCCGGCTCGGCGCCCACCCGGCTCGGCCGCGGCGGCGTCGTGCTCCGCGACGCCGTGCACCGGCTGGTCGCCCCCTGGTTCGAGCAGGCGCGGCTGCGCACGGAGGAGCTGCGCGCCGAGACGGCGGCCCTGCGCGACGAGGTGGCCGGGCTCCGCGGCGAGCTGAGCGCGGTGCAGGGCGACGTCTCCGTGCTGCGCGACGAGTCGGCGGGCCTCCGGGCGGCGCTGGACGAGCTCAGCGCGTCGGTCGCGGCCGACCGCGCCTCGTCCGAGGCGGCGGGTGCGACG
>NZ_PSVI01000058.1:12375-20926 GCF_002931415.1 Rathayibacter sp. AY1E8 | reverse complement strand
GGGACGGGCGGGGCCGGCGGGACCGGGACGGAGCCGTGCTGCTCGTCGGAGCCGGGGCCGGGACGGGTGCTGTCGTCGCTCATGGCGCGAGTCTAGCCAGCACCCGGGCGGCGGCGGAGGGGTTCCGTCCGCTCACGCGGGCAGGTAGCCGCCGTCGCGCAGGTCGCCGACGAAGGCCGTCCAGGCGAAGTAGGCGATCACCGCGAGGGCGATCGCGAGGTAGCCCAGCACGAAGCCGGCGACCGCGAGACCGCGGCCGCGCTGTCCGGAGCGTCGGGCCTGGGCGAAGCCGATGTGGCCGAGGACGATGGCGGCGGGCGCCAGCCCCAGCAGTCCGCACACCAGAGCCGCGACCGCGAGCGGATTCATCGGCGGGCGGCGGGGCGGGAGACCGGGGTAGGGATCGGCGGCGGCCGTCGGCGGCGGGTAGGCCGCCGACGGCTCGCCGAGCGGAGGGGCGAACGGCGCGGGCGCCGGTCCGGTCTGCGGTCCGGGCGCGGTGTCGTCGGTCACGGTGTCCTCCTGGTGGTGCGGGCGCCCCCGAGCCTCGGAGGCGTGTCGATCAGTACCCGGTCGAGGGCATGGTCGCCGCGATCGAGAAGAGCGCGACGAACGAGATGATGGTGATGATGATCGCGACGAAGCCGATGATGACGGCGGCGAGGGCGAGGCCGCGGCCCTTCTCCCCCGTGCGCTTGATCTGCGACAGGGCGATGAAGCCCAGCACGATGCCCACGATGGAGACGAAGAACGAGGCGATGAAGCCGATGATCGCCAGGATGTTGTAGCGGTCGGACGCGGGCGTGTACGGAGTGGTCATAGAAATCCCCCAGGGTCAGGAACGAGCGGATGCGGCCAAGAGTGGCAGTGGCACGATCCGCCTGTCAAAAAGCTGGACGGCGCTTGCGCGGCCCGACCGCCGCCCGGTAGAGGCCTCAGCGGACCTGGATCTCGGTGACCGGGAGGGTCGAGTCGGCCCCGAAGCCGAGCCCCGACGGCGGATGCCCCGCCTCGATCAGCTGCGCCGCCAGTGCGGCGATCATCGCGCCGTTGTCGGTGCAGAGCGAGAGCGCCGGGATCCGCAGGGTCACTCCCGCGGCCGCGCACCGCTCCTCCGCCAGCGCGCGCACCCGGGCGTTGGCGACCACGCCGCCGCCGAGCAGGAGGCGCGGCACGCCCCGGTCGCGGCAGGCGGCGAGCGCCTTCGTGAGCAGGACGTCGGCGACCGCCTCGCGGAAGCTCGCCGCGACGTCGGCCACGGGCACCTCCTCCCCCGCGTCCTGGCGCTTCTCGACCCAGCGGGCGACCGCGGTCTTCAGCCCTGAGAACGAGAAGTCGTAGCGGTGGCGCTCGAGGTCCTTCGGCAGGCTGAGCCCGCGGGGGAAGCGGATCGCCTTCGGGTCCCCGTCCGCCGCCACCCGGTCGATCTGCGGTCCGCCCGGATAGGGCAGGCCCAGGACTCGCGCCACCTTGTCGAAGGCCTCGCCGGCGGCGTCGTCGATGGTCTCGCCGAGCAGCTCGACGTCCGACACCAGATCGCGCACGTGCAGGAGCGAGGTGTGCCCGCCCGAGACCAGCAGCGCGATCGTCGGCACCTCGACGGGGCTGCCCTCGCTGCCGTCTGCACGGAGGACATCGGCTCCCACGTGGCCGACGAGGTGGTTCACGGCGTAGAGCGGCAGGCCGAGCGAGACGGCGAGCGCCTTCGCCGCTCCGACGCCGACCATGAGGGCGCCCGAGAGTCCCGGTCCGCTGGTGACCGCGATCGCGTCCAGGTCGCCGAGCGCGACACCGGCCTCGGAGAGCGCCGCGTGCAGGGCGGGCTCGAGCGCCTCCAGGTGCGCCCGGGCGGCCACCTCGGGCACGACGCCGCCGTAGCGGGCGTGCTCCTCCATCGAGGAGGCGATGGTGTTCGAGAGAAGCGTCGTGCCGCGGACGATGCCGATCCCCGTCTCGTCGCAGCTGGTCTCGATGCCGAGGACGAGGGGTCCGGTGCTCACGGGGTCTCCTGGGTCGGGGTCGGCGGCCGGCGCATCACGATCGCGTCCACTCCGTCGGGCTGGTAGTAGGCGGGGCGGACGCCGATCTCCTCGAAGCCCTCCGAGCGGTAGAGGGTCTGCGCGGCGGGGTTGTCGGCGCGGACCTCGAGGAAGACCTCGCGGGCGCCGCGTTCGCCGGCCGCCTCGAGGAGCGCGCGCAGCAGTCGGCGGCCGAGGCCGGTGCGGCGGACCCGGGCGACGACCGCGATCGTCTGCACGTCGCCCTCGTGGGCGCCGACGGGGCAGAGGAGCCCGGCGTAGCCGACCACCTCGCCGTCCTGCTCGACGACCAGGTACCGGGTGTGACGGCTCCGGATCTCCTCCGCCATCATCCCGCGCGACCAGGCGTCGCCGGCGAACTCGGACTGCTCGATCGCCATGACAGCGTCGAGGTCGTCCGGCTGCGCGTCGCGGAGCACGGCCTCGCTCATGCGGTCACCCGCTTGGGACCGGCCGACAGCGTGACGTCGGGCGAGCGGAGGTAGAGGGGCTCGTCCGCGGCACCGGGCCGACCGGCCGCGCGCAGGCGGGCGGCCACGACTCCGAGCTCGCCGGCGGAGACCGACTCGGCCTCCAGTCGCGGGAGCTCCGGATGCGGGAGGGCCGGCGGCTTGTCCAGGCCCGGGCCGGCGAGGCGGACGGGGAGTCCCTGGTCGTCGAGCCCGTCGTAGGCGCTCCAGTACAGCTCGCGACGACGGGCGTCGGTGACGACGAGGAAGCCGGCGGCGCGCCCGTGCCGCAGCGCGGCGAGCGCGATCGCGTCGTGCGAGACCACGGGGAGGGTGGGGACGCCGCGGCCGAGCGCGAAAGCCCGGGCGGCGGCGATCCCGACCCGGAGGCCGGTGAAGGGGCCGGGGCCCATGCCCACGGCGACCGCCTCGATGCCCCCGGGAGCCACGTCGGCCGCCTCGAGCGCCTCCTGGATCAGCCGGCCGACCACCTCCGCGTGGCGCATGGTGTCGGTCTCGGTGCGCTCCGAGCGCACGGCGCCCGCGGAGTCGACGACGGCGACGGAGGTTCCGGAGGAGGTGTCGATCGCGAGGAGCACGCGTCCAGGGTACCCGCGGGCTCAGCTCCAGCCGGTGCCGCGGAAGCGGACGGTCCGCGGCTCGATCGGCTCCTCGCCCTCCTCGGCGTCGGAGCCGGCGGTCGGCCGCTCGATGACCACGTCGAGCCAGGACTCCGCGACGCCGTCCAGCATCCCGGCCCCCCACTCCACGACGATCACAGAGCGCGCCGGATCGAGGTCGAGGTCGTCGAGCTCGACCGGCGAGCCCACGCGGTAGGCGTCGACGTGCACGAGCGGCGGCCCGTCGTGCAGCGGCGGATGCGTCCGCGCGATCACGAAGGTGGGGCTCGTCACGGGACCCCGCACGTCGAGGCCCTCGCCGAGCCCGCGCGTGAAGGTCGTCTTGCCCGCGCCGAGCGGCCCGGTCAGCACCAGCAGGTCGCCGGCGCGCAGCACTCGGCCGAGCTCGCGGCCGAGCTCCGCCATGGCCTCCGGATCGGCGACCTCGACGACGCGGTCCGCGAACCAGGAGCGCTCAGGCACGGCCGTCCGCCGCGCTCAGCAGCCGCCGCTGGACCCGCGGCCCGAGCCGGGTGACCAGCTCGTAGTTGATGGTGCCGCACCACCGCGCCCACTCGTCTACCGAGGGGACGCCGGTCGTCGGGTCGCCCCAGAGCGTCACCGGGTCGCCCGTCGCGACGCTCGCATCCCCCACGTCGACGACGAACTGGTCCATCGCGACCCGCCCGGCGATCCGGTGGCGGCGGCCGCCGATCGAGACCTCCGCGACGCCGGAGGCGCTCCGCGGGATGCCGTCCGCGTAGCCGAACGGCACGAGCGCGAGGGTCGTCCCGCCCTCGGCCCGCCAGGTGTAGTCGTAGCTCACGCCGGTCCCGTGGGGCACCCGGCGGACGCCGGCGACGCGGCCCTGCAGCGTCATCGCCGGGACGAGCCCGAGCTGGAGCGAGGTCTCGTCCTCGAACGGCGAGAGTCCGTAGAGGGCGATGCCGCTGCGCACCATGTCGAGGCGGGCCTCCGGGAGGCGCAGCGCCGCCGCCGTCGCCGCGAGGTGCAGGACCGGCGCCTGCACCCCGTGCGCCGCCAGCACGGCCTCGGCGCGGCGGAGGAGCGCGAGCTGGGCGAGGTCGTCCTCGCGCGAGGTGTTGGACAGGTGCGAGAACAGCCCGGTGAGGTGGACGGTGCCGCGAGCGCTGTGACGGGCGAGCGCCTCCGCCAGGTGCGGCCACTCCTCCTCCGCGGCGCCGTTGCGACTGAGGCCCGTGTCGACCTTGAGCTGCACGGCCGCGCGCACGCCGCGGTCCTCCGCCGACTGCGCGAGCGTGTCGAGCTGGTCGACCGAGGAGACGGCGACGTCGATCGAGTGCTCGAGCGCCGCGTCGAAGTCCTCGCCGGGGTCGTGCAGCCAGCAGAGGATCGGAGCGACGACGCCTGCCTCGCGCAGGGCCACGGCCTCCCGCAGCTCCGCGGTGCCGAGGGCGTCCGCGCCGCCGTCGAGCGCCGCCTGCGCCGCGGCCAGGGCGCCGTGCCCGTAGCCGTTGGCCTTGACGACGGCCATCAGCCGGCGGGCGCCGGTGAGCTCGCGCAGACGCGCGGCGTTCGCCGCCATCGCGTCGACGTCGATCACCGCCTCTCGGTACGACGCGGGGACGCTCACGACTCTGCCACCACGAACGCGCAGGCCACGCCCGCGTCGTGCGTCATCGAGAGGTGCACGCGCGTGATCCCGCGCGCCTCCGCGGCCGCCCGGGCCGGGCCGTGCAGCGCGAAGGACGGATTCCCGTGCTCGTCCCGCTCGACGACCATGTCGTGCCAGCGGGCGCCCACGGAGTCGCCGAGCGCCTTGATCAGCGCCTCCTTGGCGGCGAAGCGGCCCGCCAGCGAGGCGACGGGGAGCGAGCGTTCGCTCTCGGCGAACAGCCGGTCGCGGAGCCGGGGCGTGCGCGTCAGCGAGCGCTCGAAGCGCGCGAGGTCCACGACGTCCACCCCGATCCCCACGATCACGGCTCGATCACTCGACCGTGACCGACTTGGCGAGATTGCGCGGCTGGTCGACGTCGAGGCCCTTGGCGGCGGCGAGCTCCATCGCGAACATCTGCAGCGGGGTGACGGCGAGCAGCGGCTCGAACAGCGGGTCGGCGAGCGGGATCGGCACGACCTCGTCGGCGATCTGGATCGCGGCCGTATCGCCCTGCTCCGCGATCGCGATGACGCGGGCGCCGCGGGCCTTGATCTCCTGGATGTTCGAGATCACCTTGCGCTGCAGCTCGTACGACTCGCTCGGGCTCGGCACGATCACGAAGACGACCTGGCCCGGCTCGATCAGTGCGATCGGGCCGTGCTTGAGCTCGCCCGCCGCGAAGCCCTCGGCGTGGATGTAGGCGAGCTCCTTGAGCTTCAGCGCACCCTCGAGCGCCACCGGGTAGCCGACGTGGCGGCCGAGGAACAGCACCGCCCGGGTGTCGGCCATCCAGCCGGCCAGCTGGGCGATGTCGTCGGAGGCGTCGAGCACGCGGGAGAGCTTCTCCGGGATCGCGGCGAGCTGGGCCGCCTGCGAGGCGACGAGCTCGGTGGAGGCGGCACCGCGCACCGCGGCCAGGTGCAGCCCGAAGAGGTAGAGCGCCGCGATCTGGGCGACGAAGGCCTTGGTCGAGGCGACCGCCACCTCCGGTCCCGCGTGCGTGTAGAGCACGGCGTCCGACTCGCGCGGGATCGTCGCGCCCTGGGTGTTGCAGACCGAGAGCGTCTTGGCGCCGTGCTCGCGGGCGTACTTGACCGCCATCAGCGTGTCCATCGTCTCGCCGGACTGGCTGATCGAGACGACGAGGGTGCGCGGGGTGAGCACCGGGTCGCGGTAGCGGAACTCGTGGCTGAGCTCGACCTCGACGGGGACGCGCGCCCACTTCTCGATCGCGTACTTGGCGACCATGCCCGAGTAGGCGGCCGTGCCGCAGGCGATGATCGTGATGCGGTCGATCTCCGTCAGCACCGGACCGAGCGCGTCGAGCTCGGGCAGCGTGATCGCGCCCTCGTGGATGCGGCCGCGGAGCGTGTTGGCGACGGCCTCGGGGCCCTCGGTGATCTCCTTGGCCATGAAGCTCGACCAGCCGCCCTTCTCGGACGCCGACGCGTCCCAGGCGATCTCGAACGGCTCGGTCTCGACGGGGTTGCCGAAGAAGTCGGTCACCGTGACGAGCTCCGGGGTGATCGTGACGATCTGGTCCTGGCCGATGGCGACCGCGCGGCGGGTGAACTCGACGAACGCCGCGACGTCGGAGCCGAGGAAGTTCTCCCCGTCGCCCAGGCCGATCACGAGCGGCGAGTTGCGGCGCGCGCCGACGACCACGCCGGGCTGGTCCTGGTGCAGGGCGAGCAGGGTGAACGCGCCCTCGAGGTGCGCGACGACGGCCTGGAAGGCGAGCACGAGGTCGCCGGTGCGGCGGTACTCGCGGGCGATCAGGTGCGCGGCGACCTCGGTGTCGGTCTCGCTCTCGAAGACAGCGCCCTCGGCGAGCAGCTGCTCCTTGAGCGGCTGGAAGTTCTCGATGATGCCGTTGTGGATGACGGCGAGCCTGCCCTCGTCCGCGAGGTGGGGGTGGGCGTTGCGGTCGGTCGGGCCGCCGTGCGTCGCCCAGCGGGTGTGGCCGATGCCCGTGGTGCCCTCGGCCAGCGGGTGCGCTTCGAGGTCGTCGACGAGGACGCTGAGCTTGCCCGAGCGCTTGCGGCTGTCGAGCTGCCCGTCGGCGTCGATCACGGCCACGCCGGCCGAGTCGTAGCCGCGGTACTCCAGACGCTTCAGGCCCCCGAGCAGCACGGCCAGGCTGTCGCGCTCACCGACGTATCCAACGATTCCACACATGCGCTCGATTCTAAGCGGCGCGGAGGCGCCTCCCGCGGCGTCGGGCACCCGGCGGGGCGGACGCTAGGATCGGTCCCCATGCCGTCGTCTCCTCGCGATCCCGCACGCGACGCGCACCCCTCCCCCTTCGTCGAGATCGTCCGCTCCGACTGGGCCGAGCTCGCCCGCACCACGGAGCTGCCGCTAACGGAGACCGAGGTCGTGCAGCTGCGGGGGCTGGGCGACCGGCTGAGCCTCTCCGAGGTCGCGGAGGTCTACCTGCCGCTCTCGCGCCTGCTGAGCCTGTACGCCGGTGGCGCGCGGCACCTGCACCGCGCGACGAGCACGTTCCTCGGGGAGCGCGCGCAGCCGACTCCGTTCGTGATCGGCGTCGCGGGGTCGGTCGCGGTGGGCAAGTCGACGATCGCGCGCCTGCTGCGGGAGCTGCTCGCCCGCTGGGAGGACACGCCCCGCGTCGAGCTGGTGACCACCGACGGCTTCCTGCTGCCCAACCGCGAGCTGGAGCGCCGCGGTCTGATGAGCCGCAAGGGCTTCCCCGAGTCGTACGACCGGCGGGCGCTGCTGCGCTTCGTCTCGGAGGTGAAGGGCGGGGCCGCGGAGGTGCGCGCGCCGTTCTACTCGCACCTCTCCTACGACATCGTCCCCGACGCCGAGATCGTCGTGCGGCGGCCGGACGTGCTGATCGTCGAGGGCCTGAACGTGCTGCAGCCGCCGGTGCCCGGTCACGGCCTGGCGGTCAGCGACCTGTTCGACTTCACCGTCTACGTCGACGCCCGGACCAGCGACATCGCGCGCTGGTACGAGGAGCGCTTCCTCACCCTGCAGCAGGGCGCGTTCGCGAATCCGAACTCCTACTTCCACCGCTACGCGGCGCTCAGTCCGGACGAGGCCCGTGAGCGCGCGCGGAGCATCTGGGCCGCGATCAACGAGCCGAACCTGCTGCAGAACGTGCGCCCCACCCGCTCCCGCGCGAGCCTGGTCCTCCGCAAGCAGGCCGATCACACGGTCTCCTCGGTCCTCCTCCGCAAGATCTGACCGCGCCCCCGGTCGCTGTTCGCCGCCGCGCGCACCGCGCAGCCACCGACGTCGAACCCCTTCACCGCACGATCGGCGCAGGCTCGCCGCCACCCACGAGCCGTCAGCGTGAATCGCGTGCCAAGCGATTCACGCGCGGCGAACGCGACCCGCTCCACCCGCGCAACCACCTCGCGAAGCCGACCGCGAGGGGCCGCGCAAGGAGCGGCCCCGCAACGAACACCGCCGCGTGCCAAGCGATTCCCACGCGGCGAACGCGCCCCGCTCCACCCATCGCAACCACCTCGCGAAGCCGACCGCGAGGGGCCGCGCA
Source organism: Rathayibacter sp. AY1E8 (assembly GCF_002931415.1). Taxonomy (NCBI): domain Bacteria; kingdom Bacillati; phylum Actinomycetota; class Actinomycetes; order Micrococcales; family Microbacteriaceae; genus Rathayibacter; species Rathayibacter sp. AY1E8. Next base: position 12,653 of record NZ_PSVI01000058.1, on the reverse strand, counting down.
GGGAGCGGCCCCTCAACGAACACCGCCGTCGTGGGAATCGCGTGCCAAGCGATTCACCCGCGGCGAACGCGCCCCGCTCCACCCATCGTGACCACCTCTCCAAGCCGACCGCGAGGAGCCGCGCAGGGAGCGGCCCAACCCACGAGCCGTCGTGGGAATCGCGTGCCAAGCGATTCACCCGCGGCGAACGCGCCCCGCTCCACCCATCGCAACCACCTCGCGAAGCCGACCGCGAGGGGCCGCGCAGGGAGCGGCCCCTCAACGAACACCGCCGTCGT
>NZ_PSVI01000058.1:0-12367 GCF_002931415.1 Rathayibacter sp. AY1E8 | reverse complement strand
CCCGCGGCGAACGCGCCCCGCTCCACCCATCGCAACCACCTCGCGAAGCCGACCGCGAGGGGCCGCGCAGGGAGCGGCCCCTCAACGAACACCGCCGTCGTGGGAATCGCGTGCCAAGCGATTCACCCGCGGCGAACGCGCCCCGCTCCACCCATCGCAACCACCTCGCGAATCCGACCGCGAGGGGCCGCGCAGGGAGCGGCCCCGCAACGAACACAGCCGCGTGCCAAGCGATTCACCCGCGGCGAACGCACCCCGCTCCACCCATCGCGACCACCTCCCCAAGCCGACCGCGAGGAGCCGCGCAGGGAGCGGCCCAACCCACGAGCCGTCGTGGGAATCGCGTGCCAAGCGATTCCCGCGCGGCGATCGCACCCCGCTCCACCCATCGCGACCACCTCTCCAGGCCGACCGCGAGGAGCCGCGCAGGGAGCGGCTCCTTAAGAGCGCAGCCGCTCGAGCACGACCGCGGCGAGCGATTCGGCGAGGCGGTCGGCCGTCTCCTGCGTCTTCGCTTCGACCATGACGCGCACCATCGGCTCGGTGCCGGAGGGGCGCAGGAGCACGCGGCCGTCGCTGCCGAGCTCGGCGGTGGCGTCGGCGACGGCGGAGGCGATGACCTCGTCGTCGCGGACGCCCTCGCGGTCGACGCCGCGCACGTTGAGGAGGGTCTGCGGGAAGACGGACATGACTGCGGCCAGGTCGGCGATCGTGCGTCCGGTCCGGGCCATCTCGGCCGCGAGCTGGAGGCCGGTGAGCACCCCGTCGCCGGTGGTGGCGTAGCGGCTCATGATGACGTGGCCGGACTGCTCCCCGCCGAGCGAGTAGCCGCCGTCGTTCATCGCCTCGAGGACGTAGCGGTCGCCGACCGCGGTCTCGATGACGCGGATGCCGGCGGCGCGCATGGCGAGCTTGAGGCCGAGGTTGCTCATGACGGTGGCCACGAGGACGTCGTCGCGCAGGGCGCCGCGGCGGGCCATGGCTGTCGCGAGGATCGCCATGATCTGGTCGCCGTCGACGATGCGGCCCTCGGCGTCCACTGCGAGGCAGCGGTCGGCGTCGCCGTCGTGGGCGATGCCGATGTCGGCGCCGGCCGCGCGGACGGCGTCGGCGACGTTATCGAGGTGGGTGGAGCCCACTCCGTCGTTGATGTTGAGGCCGTCGGGGTCGTTGCCGATGACGGTGACGGTCGCTCCGGCGTCGGTGAACAGTTGGGGCGAGATGCCGGCGGCGGCGCCGTGCGCGCAGTCGATGACCACGTGCAGGCCGTCGAGACGGGTGCCCTCGAGGGATCCGAGCAGGTGGAGGACGTAACGGTCCTCCGCGTCGGAGAAGCGGGTGATGCGGCCGACGTCGGCTCCGGTCGGCGTGAGCGGGGGGACTCCGAGGGCCGCTTCGATGCGGTTCTCGAGCTCGTCCGGGAGTTTGCGTCCGCCTGCGGCGAAGAACTTGATGCCGTTGTCGGCGGCGGGGTTGTGCGAGGCCGAGATCATCACGCCGAAGTCGGCGTTCTCGTCGGCGATGAGGTAGGCGGTGGCGGGCGTCGGGATGACGCCGGCGTCGAGCACGTCGACTCCAGCGCTCGCGAGACCCGCCGCGACCGCGGCTCCGATGAACTGACCGGAGATGCGGGGGTCGCGGGCGAGCACGGCGACGGGCCGACGGCCCTCGGCCCGGGCGGCCGCTCCGAGTACACGGGCGGCCGCCTGGGCGAGGCCGAGAGCCAGGTCGGCCGTGACCTCGCGATTCGCGAGGCCACGGACGCCGTCTGTTCCGAACAGGCGCGGCATGGTGCGCAGTCCCTTCTCGAGCTGCTGGTCGTGCGGCCGTCAGGCCGCGTCGACTAGCGCTTCGAGAACTGGGACGCCTTGCGGGCCTTCTTGAGACCGGCCTTCTTGCGCTCGATGACGCGGGCGTCGCGGGTCAGGAAGCCCGCCTTCTTCAGGATCGCGCGGTTGTTCTCGCGGTCGATCTCGTTGAGTGCACGGGCGATGGCGAGGCGCAGCGCGCCGGCCTGACCGGAGGGGCCGCCGCCGGTGATCTTGGCGACCACGTCGTAGGAGCCGATCAGGTCGAGCACCTTGAAGGGGTCGGTGATCAGCTGCTGGTGCAGCTTGTTGGGGAAGTACTCCGCGAACTCGCGGGCGTTGACGGTCATGCCGCCGTTGCCGGGGACGAGGCGCACGCGGGCGATGGCCTGCTTGCGTCGGCCCACGGCTGCGCCGGAGACGTTGAGGACGGCGCGGGGCGTCGTGGACGCCTCGGTGGCCGGGCTTTCGGTGGAGTAGCTCTCGGGAGCCACGTCGATCTGGTCTGCGATCTTCGCCACGGTGTAGGTGATCCTTTGTCTTCGAAGTCTGGGGTGTCGGGGAGGGCCGGAGCCTACTGGGCGACCTGGGTGAAGGCGTACGCCTGCGGCTGCTGGGCCGCGTGGGGGTGCTCGGATCCCGTGTAGACCTTCAGCTTGCGCAGCTGGGCGCGGCCGAGGGAGTTCTTGGGGAGCATGCCGCGGATGGCCTTCTCGACGGCGCGGACCGGGTTCTTCTCGAGGAGCTCGGCGTACGTGGTGGCCGAGAGGCCGCCCGGGTAGCCGGAGTGGCGGTAGGCCTTCTTCTGGAGGAGCTTCTGGCCGGTGAGGGCGACCTTCTCCGCGTTGACGATGATGACGAAGTCGCCCATGTCCATGTGCGGCGCGAAGGTGGCCTTGTGCTTGCCGCGCAGGAGCGCCGCGGCGTGGGTGGCGAGACGGCCGAGCACGACGTCGGACGCGTCGATGACGATCCAGTCGTGCTGGACGTCAGCCGGCTTCGGAGAAAAAGTGCGAGTCACGTGAGTGCTGCTTTCTGGTCGGAGTGAGGTGTTCGTGGATCCCGCTCCGTGGCCGTTCGACCCGCGAGGGGCCGAACCGATCCGGTGGAGGGCTCAACTTCGGGCGCTCGGCACACGGCCGAAAACACCAAGGGTCGACATTACAGCAAAGCCCCCGTGCGGCCAAGCACGGATCGTGGCGGCAGGGGCTCCGGCGGCGGGAGGTGCGACCCGAGCCGCCACGGGTCGCGGGGCGCGGGCGCGCGCCCTCGCCTCACTCCGAGTCCTCCGGGTCCGGCCCCTCGGTCCGCACGGTGCGCTTCGCGCGGGTGAGCAGGGCCCGCTCGGCGAGCGCGTCGTCCTCGGGGTAGTCGACCTCGCGGAGGATGAGGCCGCGGGCCGGCATCACCGCGAACGCGTTGGTCCGTCGGGCGGCGTCCCGGAGCAGCGGGACCGCCCCCGCCTCGAGCTTCCCGGCGCCGACCGCGACGCACGCCCCCACGAGGGCCCGCACCATGCTGTGGCAGAAGGCGTCCGCGCGCAGGTGGGCGTGCAGGACTCCGTCGGCGTCTCGCTCCCAGGTGAAGTCGAGCAGGCTCCGGATGGTGGTGGCCCCTGCGCGGGCACGGCAGAACGACGCGTAGTCGTGCAGGCCCAGGAGCGAGCGGGCCGCGGCCGACATCGCGTCGAGGTCGAGGGAGTCGTTGATCCAGGTGGTGTACGTGCGGTCGAGCGGGTGGCGCATCGAGGAGGCGTCGGCCAGCCGGTACTCGTACCGCCGCCAGCGCGCCGAGAACCGCGCGTCGAACCCCTCCGGCGCCTCCGTCACCCGGTGCACCGAGACGTCGGTGTACTGCCCGAGGATCCCGCGGAGCCGCCGCTCCAGGATCGACGCGGGCGGGAACGGCTCCTCCCCCGGTCGGCGCCGGCCGGTGCTGATGCGGCCCCACTGCTCGGGGGTGAGGTCGACGTGGGCGACCTGGGCGCTGGCGTGCACGCCGACGTCGGTGCGCCCGGCGACCGTCACGGTCGGGTGCTGCTCGGAGCGCAGCACCAGGGCGAGCGACTCCTCGAGCACCCCCTGCACGGTGCGGAGGCCGGGCTGCTTGGCCCACCCGGAGAAGTGCGAGCCGTCGTAGGCCAGGTCGAGGCGGACGCGGTGCATCAGACGAGTCTAGAGCGCGCCGTGGTCGCGGCTCAGGCGACCGCGAGCGGGACGTCGACGGCCGCCAGGGCCGAGACCGCCTAGCCGACCAGCGTCGACTGCTCGCCGACCGAGGAGACGATCCGCGCCTCCCAGCCGCCTGCGAGCACGGCCAGCTCGGAGGGAGCGGAGGCGATGCCCTGCACCCCGTAGGCGGCCGTGCCCAGCGAGACCGGCACGGCGCCGAGCGCCTCGCCCGCACCGGTGAAGGTCTCGACGAGGGGCCCGCGGTGCAGCGTCAGCACGACGACCGGATCGCCGCCGTCGACGGCGTAGGAGCACGTGTCTCCCGCGGCGGTGATCGACACGGTGCCCGCCGTCGAGCCGGCCTCCTGCTCGACGAGGGAGGCGGGGAGAGCGGTCGCGCAGTCCACGCCCTCGCTCGACGGCACGGAGGGCACGGAGGGCACGGTCGGTGCGGCCGACGGTACCGGAGGCGTGCTCGCGAGGCCCGCCGACTCCGGCACGTCGATCACCTCGCCGGAGGCGCAGCCGCTCACTACGCCCGCGAGTGCCAGGGCGAGGAGCGCCGCAGCAGCCGAGGAGGGCAGTCGCACAGGAGTCCTCCGAGGATCGTCGGCGCGGACCCCGGGAGCGCCGGTCGTGACGCGGCCGCACCCGACGAGCGCAGCCGTGCCATCGTAAGCGACGATTCGCGCCACTCGGCCCCGTGGAACGACGAGAGCCCCCCGCCCCGGAGGGGACGGAGGGCTCTCGGGAGAGCGGGCGTGACTACTTGGTCGCGCCGGTCTCCTCGACAGGAGCGTCCTGCGCGGCGTCCTCGACGGGAGCGTCCTGCACGGGCGCCTCCTCGACGGGGGTCTCCTCGGCAGTGGTCTCCTCGGCGGGGGCCTCGTCCACCGGAGCGGACACGGGCGCCGTGGCGGTGCGCGACTTCTTCGCCTTGGGCGTGACGGGCTCGAGGACGAGCTCGATCACGGCCATGGGCGCGTTGTCTCCCTTGCGGGGGCCGATCTTGGTGATGCGGGTGTAGCCGCCCTCGCGCTCGGCGACGAGCGGAGCGATCTCGGTGAAGAGCTCGTGGACGACCGACTTGTCGCCGATCGTCGCGAGGACGCGACGGCGGGCGTGCAGATCGCCGCGCTTGGCGAAGGTCACCAGGCGCTCGGCGAGCGGACGAAGGCGCTTGGCCTTGGTCTCGGTCGTCTTGATGCTCTTGTGCGTGAACAGGGCCGCGGCCAGGTTCGCCAGCAGCAGGCGCTCGTGTGCGGGTCCGCCTCCGAGGCGGGGGCCCTTGGTGGGCTTGGGCATGGGTTTACTCCAGTACTAAAGGGGTGTCAGCAGGTCGGACGCGAGGAGCCGGGGCTCCGGAGCGGAGGACCTAGATGCTCTCGTCGTCGTAGCTGTAGAAGTGGGCGCCGTCGAACCCGGGGACCGAGTCCTTGAGCGACAGGCCGAGCTCCGTCAGCTTCTCCTTGACCTCATCCACCGACTTCTGACCGAAGTTGCGGATGTTCATGAGCTGCGTCTCCGAGAGGGCGACGAGCTCATTGACGTTGTTGATGCCCTCGCGCTTGAGGCAGTTGTAGCTGCGCACCGAGAGGTCGAGGTCCTCGATGGGCATGGACAGCTCGGTCGAGAGGACCGCGTCGACCGGCGCGGGGCCGATCTCGATGCCCTCGGCCGCGTTGTTCAGCTCGCGGGCGAGACCGAACAGCTCGGTCAGCGTGCGTCCGGCGGAGGCGATGGCGTCGCGCGGCGAGATCGCCGCCTTCGTCTCCACGTCCACGACCAGGCGGTCGAAGTCGGTGCGCTCGCCGGCACGGGTGGCCTCGACGCGGTAGGTGACCTTCAGCACGGGCGAGTAGATCGAGTCGACCGGGATCTGGCCGGCCTCGGAGAACTCGCTGCGGTTCTGGGTCGCCGAGACGTAGCCGCGGCCGCGCTCGATCGTGAGCTCGAGCTCGAACTTCGCCTTGTCGTTCAGCGTGGCGATGACGAGCTCCGGGTTGTGGATCTCGACACCGGCCGGAGCCGAGATGTCCGCGGCGGTGACCTGGCCGGCTCCCTGCTTGCGCAGGTAGGCGGTGATCGGCTCGTCGTGCTCGGAGGAGACGACGAGTCCCTTGATGTTCAGGATGATCTCGGTGACGTCCTCGCGGACGCCCGGGACGGTCGTGAACTCGTGCAGGACTCCGTCGATCCGGATGCTGGTGACAGCAGCGCCGGGGATGGAGGACAGCAGGGTGCGACGCAGCGAGTTGCCGAGCGTGTAGCCGAAGCCGGGCTCGAGGGGCTCGATGACGAAGCGGGAACGGAACTCCGAGATGTTCTCCTCGGTGAGCGTCGGACGCTGTGCGATAAGCACTGATGATTCCTTTCGATCACGTGTCCGCTATATGACACGTGCGTTTGCGAGGTGTGGAGTTGTGAAAGAAATGCGCGATCCGTCGGCCGGCCGCACTCCCCGCCCGGAGGCGGTTCGTGCGGCCGGCCGACGGCTGCGAGTGCTGCTTAGACGCGACGACGCTTGGGCGGGCGGCAGCCGTTGTGCGCCTGCGGGGTGACGTCGTTGATCGAGCCGACCTCGAGGCCTGCGGCCTGGAGCGAGCGGATCGCGGTCTCACGACCCGAGCCGGGGCCCTTCACGAAGACGTCCACCTTCTTCATGCCGTGCTCCTGAGCCTGGCGCGCGGCCGACTCGGCGGCGAGCTGGGCGGCGAACGGCGTCGACTTGCGCGAGCCCTTGAAGCCGACTCCACCGGACGAGGCCCAGCTGATGACGGCCCCGGAGGGGTCGGTGATCGAGACGATGGTGTTGTTGAACGTCGACTTGATGTGGGCCTGGCCCACAGCGATGTTCTTCTTCTCCTTGCGGCGCGGCTTGCGCGCGGCCGACTTGGGGGTAGCCAATTCTGTATCTCCTCTAGGTCCGTGTCGCCCGCGTTACTTGCGGCCGGCCTTCTTCTTGCCGGCGACGGTGCGCTTGGGTCCCTTGCGGGTGCGCGCGTTCGTCTTGGTGCGCTGTCCACGGACCGGGAGGCCGCGACGGTGGCGGAGGCCCTCGTACGAGCCGATCTCGACCTTGCGGCGGATGTCGGCGGCGACCTCGCGGCGGAGGTCGCCCTCCACCTTGTAGTTGCCCTCGATGTAGTCGCGGAGCGAGACGAGCTGGTCGTCGCTGAGGTCCTTGACGCGGATGTTGCCGTCGATCCCGGTGTCGCTCAGGGTCTTGAGCGCGCGAGTGCGGCCGACACCGTAGATGTAGGTCAGTGCGACCTCCACGCGCTTCTCGCGCGGGATGTCTACTCCTGCCAGACGTGCCATTGTGGCTTCTCCTGTGAGTGAGTGGAGGTGTGAAGCAGCACCGGTGCCTCGGCCTCCGACCGAAGGTGTCCTCGCCGTCCACCCCGGGGTCGCCGGGGTGCTGCGCGATTTCTGGTGCTGCGGGTGTGTTCAGTTGTGCAGTGGGGGCGGCACGCCGCCCCTGCGCTCCCTCGCGGAAGCAGCGGGACTAGCCCTGGCGCTGCTTGTGGCGGGGGTTGCTGCTGCAGATGACCATCACGTTGCCGTGGCGGCGGATGATCTTGCAGTGGTCGCAGATGCGCTTGACGCTGGGGTTGACCTTCATTGTTCTTGTCCTTGTTTTCGCTGGCGTCGTGCTCCCGGCGGATGCCGGGGCCGTTCCTTACAGGACACGCACGTCGCGAACGTCAGCGGAGCGAACGCCTACTTGTAGCGGTAGACGATCCGGCCGCGGGTCAGGTCGTAGGGGCTCAGCTCCACGATCACCCGGTCCTCGGGGAGGATCCGGATGTAGTGCTGACGCATCTTGCCCGAGATATGGGCGAGAACTTTGTGTCCGTTGGTCAGCTCCACGCGGAACATCGCGTTGGGGAGCGCCTCGACAACCGCACCTTCGATTTCGATGACACCGTCTTTTTTGGCCATAGCCTCACTGTCGTTCGGAAGTAGTGTGTGTACTGGTCGTGCGAATGTTTCCGCGACGATCCACCACCGGGCGAGAGCCCGGATCGGGGTTCGCGGGCATGCCGGAGCACGCGCAAAACACCAAGGGTCGATGCTACGCGAATCGCGGCCGTTCCGCCACCTCGGGCGTGTCGCCCCTTCCTCCGCCTCCGCGCCCGACGCGCGCCCCCTGCCGGGCCCCGCGTCCGCCGCCGCCTAGGCTGGCTCCGTCGAGCCGGAGGGAGAGCACATGGCGCGCACGACGAGGTCAGCGACCGCGAGGCGGAGCTGGTACTCGCACCCGGTGGTGACGATCCTGGCGGCGATCGCGGTCATCGCCCTGGTGCAGACCTTCTTCGTGAAGGTGTACACGGTGCCGACCGGCTCGATGGAGAACACCCTCCAGGGCGGCGGGTTCTTCGGCGACCGCATCCTGGTCGACCGCACCCTCGCCCTCCAGGGCGGGCCGGAGGAGGGGCAGATCGTCGTCTTCTCGCGCGACGCCGACTGGGGCGCGAGCGACGAGGCCGGCAGCCCCCTCTCCGAGATCGTGAAGACCTTCGGCGACGTCACCAGCATCGGCCCCTCCCACGAGGAGTTCCTCGTCAAGAGGCTGATCGCCGAGGGGGGCCACACCGTCTCCTGCTGCGACGCCGAGGGGCACGTGCTGGTCGACGGGAAGCCGCTGGACGAGTCCTACGTGTTCGAGGACTTCCCCTTCACCCCCGGGACCCTCGACTGCACGACGAGCCCCGCGTCCCTCCGATGCTTCGACGAGTACACCGTCCCCGAGAGCTCCCTCTTCGTCCTGGGCGACCACCGGTCGAACTCCAACGACTCGCTCGGCGAGTGCCGCGGCGCCGGCGGGCCGATCGACACGTGCGTGAAGACCGTGCCGATCGACAGGGTCACCGGACGCGTCTTCGCCGTGGCCTGGCCGCTCACCCGCTGGCGGCTGTTCTAGCGCTCCGCCCGAGCCGCCGCAGACGACGACGAGGTCCCCCGCGGGAAGCAGAGGACCTCGTCGTCGTTCACCGCCGTGCGGCCACGGGACTAGCCGCGGACGACCGCCACGACCCGGTCGAAGAGCGGATGCTCGGCCGTGAGGCCGGTGACCTCCGCCACGAACTCCTCCGGGGTGAGCGCGGCCAGCTTCTCGTGGAGCTCCACGCTCTGGGGGTCCTCGGGCACGTCGAAGCGCAGCGCGGCGCCGATCGCGGTGAGAAGGCCCTCCGGCGTGCGCCCGCGCTCGGCGAGCTCGGCCGCCGGTCCGATGAAGCGCTCGTGCCGCGACAGCTTCCGCAGCGGCTGGCGTCCCACCCGGTCGACCGTGTCGGTCAGGTACGGGTTGGCGAAGCGCTTCAGCGTCTTCTCGAGGTAGGCCTGCTGCTCCTCGTCGCTGAAGCCGTGCTTGGCCACGATGAGCGCCTTGGTGTCCTCGAGCGCGGCCTTGACCGCGTCGTGCACCTCGGGCATCGCCAGCGCGTCGGAGAGCTTGTGCGCTCCGGCCGCGAAGCCGGTGTAGGCGGCCGTCGCGTGGCCGGTGTTCACCGTGAAGAGCTTCCGCTCGATGAAGGGCTCGAGGTCGTCGACCCAGGTCGCGCCCGGGATCTCCGGCTCGGTGCCCTCGAACGGAGTGCGGTCGACGACCCACTCGAAGAAGCTCTCCACCGTCACGTCCAGGCCCTGGCCCGGGTCCTGGTTCGGGACGATGCGGTCCACCGCGGTGTCGGCGAAGACGGCGCGGGTGCGCAGGCGCTCCCACTCGTCCGCGCCGAGGTTCGCGGCGACCTCGGTCTGCAGGAGGCGCGTGGCGTTGATCGCGTTCTCGCAGGCCATGACCGCCAGCCGCGGCGCCGACTCGTCGCGGGCCGCGAGGCCCTTCGCGATCACGGGGGCGACGAAGCGCAGGATGTTCGGGCCGACGGCCGTGGTGACGATGTCGGCGGCGGCGATCTCGCGGACGAGAGCCTCCTCGTCGGCGGCCGAGTCGATCGCGCGGAAGCGGTCGACGACGTGCGTGGCCGCCTCCTCCCCCACCTCGTGCACCTCGTAGCTGTCGGCAGCGCCGAGGCGGCCGATCAGCTCGGAGTTGACGTCGGCGAAGACGAGCTCGTAGCCGGCGCCGTGCAGGATCAGGCCGACGAAGCCGCGGCCGATGTTGCCGGCGCCGAAGTGGACGGCGGTGGGCATCAGGAGTTGACCTCGCCCAGCAGGCTGTAGAGCGACTGCGCGTCCGGGGCGTCGAGGAGCTTCTGCACCTCGTCCTCCTCCGAGAAGATGATCGCGATCTTGGAGAGGATCTCGAGGTGCTCGTTGTCGACGCCGGCGATGCCGACGACGAAGCGCACCTCGTTGCCGTCCCAGTCGATCGGCTGCGCATAGCGCACGAACGAGAGGGCGGAGGAGCGGATCTCGTCCTTCGCGTCGTTGGTGCCGTGCGGGATGGCGAGCAGGTTGCCCATGTAGGTCGAGACGGTCGCCTCGCGGGCGAGCATGGCCTCGTAGTAGGCGGGGGTGACCGCGCCGACGCCGACCAGCATGTCGGCGGCCTCCTTGATGGCGGCCTCCTTCGTGGTGGCGGTGCCGGAGGCGTCGATCTGTCCGATGGTGAGCACGTCGCTCATGGGGTGCGTCCTTCCGTGGAGGTGCTGACAGCGAGGGAACCCGCAGGGGCGAGCGGAGCGTGTCCGCCCTGTCGCACCCTACGGGTTCCCTCCGAATGGTTGGCGTACTACTTGCCGTGCTGCTCCGCGACCAGCGAGACGACCTCGTCGTACTTCGGGCTGTTCATGAAGTTGTCCACGGAGACGTGGATCGCGCCCGGGGTGCGCTGGCGGGCGCGCTCCGTGAGCTCGGCCTGGGTGATGACCAGGTCCACGTCGTCCTCGAGAGCGGCGATCGCCTTGTTGGTGACCGTGACGTCCTCGAAGCCCGCCTTCTTCATCTTGTTCCGCAGCACCGAGGCGCCCATCGCGGACGAGCCCATGCCGGCGTCGCAGGCGAAGACGATGTTCCGGACCTGGGTCGCGGTGGCCGTGGCCCCCGCGGTCGAGGCGCCGGCCGAGTCCTGCGGAGCGTTGGCGCCGCGGGCGTTGATGAGCGAGCCGACGGCGCTCTCCTTGCCCTTGTTCGCCTCGTTGGCGGCGACGGCGGCGGCGAGCTTGTCGTCGCCCTCCTGCTCCGCGGCCAGGTCGCGCTTGCGGCCGGACCGGATGATGACCGAGGCCACCAGAAACGACACGGCGGTCGCGAGGATCACCGAGAGGATGACGCCGAGGAAGCTGTCGTTCGCGGTCTGCAGGAGCACCGCGATGATCGAGCCGGGCGAGGCGGGGGCGCGGAGGCCGGAGTTGAACGCGACGTTCGTCGCGACACCGGTCGCACCGCCGAGGATGACGGCCGCGAGCAGCGCCGGCTTCATCAGCACGTACGGGAAGTAGATCTCGTGGATGCCGCCGATGAAGTGGATGATCGCCGCACCGGGAGCGGAGGCGCGGGCCGCGCCGACGCCGAAGAACGCGAAGGCCAGGAGCACGCCCATGCCGGGGCCGGGGTTGGCCTCGAGGAGGAAGAGGTAGGACTTGCCCGCCTCCTCCGCCTGCTGGACGCCCAGCGGCGTGAGGATGCCGTGGTTGATGGCGTTGTTCAGGAAGAGGATCTTCGCCGGCTCGATGAAGAGCGAGGTCAGCGGGAGCAGGCCCGCGTTGACCAGGAACTCCACGCCCGCACCGAGGGCGGTCGAGAGGCCGACCACGAGCGGCGCGACGCCCGCGAAGGCGAGGAGCGCGAGGAGGAGGCCGAGGATTCCGGCGGAGAAGTTGTTGACCAGCATCTCGAAGCCGGGCTTGATCTTGCCGTCCCAGATCGAGTCGACCTTCTTCATGAGCCACGCCGACAGCGGGCCCATGATCATGGCGCCGATGAACATCGGGATGCCGGCGCCGACGATGACGCCCATGGTCGCGATGGTGCCGACCACGCCTCCGCGGGCGCCGTAGACCATGCGGCCGCCGGTGTTCGCGATGAGGAGCGGGAGGAGGTAGGTGATCATCGGGGCGACGAGGCCGGTGTTGACGACGTCGGGATCCGTGCTCCAGCCGCCGAACTGCTGGACCCAGGTGGCGTCGATGCCGAGGAGGGGGAGCCATCCGGTCTGGATGAAGAGGGCCGTGATGAAGCCCCAGGCGATGAAGGCCGCGATGTTCGGCATGACCATTCCCGAGAGGAAGGTGCCGAAGCGCTGGACGTGGACGCGCGCTCCACCGCGCGTCGACGTCGCTGACGTCGTTGTCATGTGGTGTGTTCTCCGATTTCTAGGGGCGGGCGGGCGGGCGGCTCGGCGAAGGACGTCCTCGACGCCCAGGCCCTGATGGCCGAGGACCCGTCCCTCGCGGACGACGTCAAGGCGCGGATCGCCGGGGG
>NZ_PSVI01000057.1:0-21386 GCF_002931415.1 Rathayibacter sp. AY1E8 | reverse complement strand
GTGGAGCCGTTCAGCCGCGAGAAGATCGTCAGCGGCGTCCGGAAGGCCTGCCAGGGCCGGCCCGTCACCGACACCGATCTGGCCGTGCTCGCGCAGCGGGTGGAGGAGAGCATCCGCTCCACGGGCGCCTCGCAGATCGACGCGAACGACATCGGCCTCGCCATCCTGCCGCCGCTGCGCGAGCTCGACGAGGTGGCCTACCTCCGCTTCGCGAGCGTCTACCAGGCGTTCGATTCGCTGGACGACTTCGAGTCTGCGATCACCCTGCTCCGCGCCGAGCGCACCTCCGTGCCCCACAGCGCCGACGAGATCTGAGGCCCGGGTGTACCCGCTCCTGTTCCGCACAGTCCTGCGCCGCCTCGACCCGGAGCGGGCGCACCACCTGAGCTTCCCGGTGATCCGGGCCCTCGGAGCCCTCGCTCCGGTCCTGCGCCGGACCACCGTCCCGCGCGGAACGCCCGCGGTCGAGACGCTCGGCCTCCGCTTCGAGACCCCGTTCGGCGTCGCGGCCGGCTTCGACAAGGACGCCACCGCGGTCCTGGGCTTCGGCGCGCTCGGCTTCGGACACGTCGAGGTCGGGACCCTGACCGCTCGGGCGCAGCCGGGCAACGACCGGCCGCGCCTCTTCCGGCTGATCGCGGACCGCGCCGTCGTCAACAGGATGGGCTTCAACAATCACGGCGCCGAGGCTGCGGCGCAACGGCTGATCCGGCTGCGCAGCGCGCGCCGCCGCCCCGTGATCGGCGTGAACATCGGCAAGAGCCGGGTGGTCGAGGTGGACGACGCGATCGAGGACTACCTGATCAGCACGCGCCTGCTCGCGCCGCTCGCCGACTACCTCGTCGTGAACGTCAGCTCGCCGAACACCCCCGGGCTCCGCGGCCTGCAGGAGATCGACCGCCTCGAGCCGCTCCTCGCGGCCGTCAAGGACGCCGCCGAGACGACGCCTCTGCTGGTCAAGATCGCCCCCGACCTCTCCGACGACGAGGTCGGCCGGGTCGCCGAGCTCGCCGTCCGCCTGGGTCTGGACGGGATCATCGCGACCAACACGACGCTCTCCCGGGAGGGCCTCTCGACCGACCGCGCCGTGGTCGAGGCGGCCGGCGCCGGCGGCCTCTCCGGTGCCCCGCTGGCCGCGCGCTCGCTCGAGGTGCTCCGCGTGATCCGCGGCGCCGTCCCCGCGGCCTTCTGCGTGATCTCCGTCGGAGGAGTCGAGACGGCCGAGGACGTGCGCGAGCGCCTCGACGCGGGCGCCACCCTCGTCCAGGGCTACACCGCCTTCATCTACCGCGGGCCCCTGTGGGCTCGGGACATCAACCGGGGACTGGCCCGCGCCTCCTGACCCGCCGTGCACCACGAAGGGCCCCCGGAGCCGCGCGAGGCGCGACCGCAGGGGCCATTCGTGGTCCGCCGTCCGACTACTCGGGGAAGGCGCGGCGCTTGACCTGGGGCTTCGGCAGGCGCATGACGCGCAGCTGGAGGGCGCGCATCGCGGCGTACCAGCGGATGCCCTTCTCGACCTTGTCGGCGCCGTAGCGCTCGGCGAGCTTCCGGCGCATCCGCATGCCGAGGAGGATGCAGTCGATCACCGCGAGGAGGAAGAACACCCAGAGGATGACCAGCGTCGCGTACTGCAGCTCCGGCTGCGGGAAGAAGCTCAGCAGCAGGACGACGACCATCACCGGGATGAGGAACTCGCCGAGGCTGAAGCGTGCGTCGACCCAGTCGCGCACGAACTTGCGCTGAGGACCCTTGTCGCGCAGCGGCAGGTAGCGCTGGTCACCGGCGGCCAGGCCGATGCGGGCCTGCTCGCGTGACACGGCGGCCTTCTCGCGGGCGTCGCGGGCGGCCTGCTTGCGGTCGGTGACGACCAGCGGACGCTTGCGGGCCAGCTCCTGCTCGCGCCGGGTCGGCGTCGGCCGGCCCTTCCCGGAGCCGGGCGAGCCGGCGTCGTCGGGCGTGTCGGTTGCGATCGGGTGCTTGGCCACGGGGAACGTCCTTGGAATCGGGGGTCTCTTAAGATTACCTCCATGGCTCACGACGCTCCGACTCCGCCCGCACTCTCCTCCGACGAGGAGGCCGTCCTCGCCGCCGTCCGCGACGATCTGCCGCGCTCGCTCGCCCAGCTCGGGCAGCTCGTGCGGATCCCGTCCGTCTCGTGGGACGGCTTCGACGCCACCCGCGTGGCCGCCAGCGCCGAGGCGATCGCCGAGCTCGCGCGCGAGACGGGCGTCTTCGACAACGTCGCGATCCACAGCGCCACGATCGACGGCACCGACGTGCTCGGCCAGCCTGCCGTCCTGGCCACCCGCGCCGCCCGCAACGGAGCGCCGACCGTCCTCCTCTACGCCCACCACGACGTGCAGCCGCAGGGCGCCGAGTCGGCGTGGGAGACGCCTCCGTTCGAGCCGACCGTGCGCGGCGACCGCCTGTACGGGCGCGGTGCCGCCGACGACAAGGCGGGAGTCGTGTCCCACCTCGCCGCGGTGCGCGCACTCCGCGAGGTCGCGGGCGAGGACCACGACCTCGGGCTCGTCCTCTTCATCGAGGGGGAGGAGGAGTTCGGGTCGCGCTCGTTCCCCACCTTCCTCCGCGAGCACCACGACGCCCTCCGCGCGGATGCGATCATCGTCGCCGACAGCGACAACTGGGACGTCGACACCCCCGCGCTGACGGTGGGCCTGCGCGGCAACGTCACCTTCACCCTCACCGTCAGCACTCTCGCGCACGCCTCGCACTCGGGCATGCTCGGCGGAGCGGTCCCGGACGCGATGCTCGCGGCGGTCCGCCTGCTCGCGACGCTCTGGAACGAGGACGGCTCGGTCGCCGTCGCCGGCCTCACCGAGCACGACGGAGCGGTGCCCGAGACGACCGAGGAGGACCTCCGCCGCGACTCCGGGCTGCTCGACGGGGTCTCGCCGATCGGCACCGGCGCGATCCTCTCGCGCCTGTGGTCGAAGCCGGCCGTCACGGTCACCGGGATCGACGCGCCCAGCGTCGTCGACGCCTCCAACACCCTCGTCCCGTCCGTGCGCGTGAAGATCAGCGCCCGCATCGCCCCCGGCCAGGACGCGGAGGAGGCGTTCGCCGCCATCGAGAGCCACCTCCGGGCGAACTCCCCGTTCGGCGCCCACCTCGCGATCGAGGACGTCGACACCGGCAGTCCGTTCCTGGTCGACGCGACCGGCTGGGCCGTGGACCTGGTGAAGGGCGCGATGGCGGACGCCTGGGGACGCGAGCCTCTCGAGACCGGGATCGGCGGGAGCATCCCGTTCATCGCCGACCTCGTGCGCGAGTTCCCCGAGGCGCAGATCCTCGTCACCGGTGTCGAGGACCCCGACTCGCGCGCGCACAGCCCCAACGAGTCGCTGCACCTGGGCGTCTTCAAGCGCGCCGCGCAGACCGAGGCGCTGTTCCTGCTCCGCGCCGCCGCTCACCGCGACTGACCACCGGTCGTGGAATACCCGGGTGACCACCCGGGTTGCAGCCGTAGAATCCCGGAAGGCACGACGACCGTTCCGCCCGTCCCCTGAGGAGTGACATGTCAGACACACTGACCGACCAGACGGCGACCCCCCTCGCCACCCCGCCCAGCGCGGCCCACGGCGTCTCGATGACCCCGACCGCCGCCGCCAAGGTCAAGAGCCTGCTCGAGCAGGAGGGCCGCGACGACCTGCGCCTGCGCGTCGCGGTGCAGCCCGGCGGATGCTCCGGCCTCATCTACCAGCTCTACTTCGACGAGCGCACCCTCGACGGCGACGCCGCGGTGGAGTTCGAGGGCGTCGGCCTCGTCGTCGACAAGATGAGCGTCCCCTACCTCGACGGCGCCTCGATCGACTTCGAGGACACCATCCAGAAGCAGGGCTTCACCATCGACAACCCCAACGCGGGCGGCAGCTGCGCCTGCGGCGACAGCTTCCACTGACGCCGGGCGGCCCCGGGCCGCAGCGCCTCCGAACGGCGTCCGACAGTCCACTCCGGTGGCCCGTCGGGCGCCGTTCGTCATGACTGCACCACTCGACCGGGACGTCAAGAGCGGGTCGTCGTGCACCGGGCCGCCGGAGCGGAAGGGTAGGCTGGAGCCGGTCTAATACAGTTTCGTGTGAACTGGTCCCCAGTCTTCCGAAAGGTCACCGGTGCGCTTCAATCGCCGAATCCGCAGATGGGTCGCTGCCCCCGTCGCAGGAGCCCTCGCCCTCGTCCTCGCGGGCTGCACGCAAGAGCAGCTCCAGGGCTGGCTCCCCACCGAACCCGGCACGACGAACCACGTCGACCGCGTCATCGGACTCTGGGTCACCTCCTGGATCGTCCTGCTCGCCGTCGGCGTCGTCACGTGGGGTCTCACCATCTGGGCGGTGGTCGTCTACCGCCGTCGCAAGGGGCAGACCGGCCTGCCGGTCCAGCTGCGCTACAACATGCCGATCGAGATCTTCTACACGATCGTGCCGCTGATCCTCGTGATCGGCTTCTTCGCCTTCACCGCGCGCGACCAGGCCGCCATCGAGCAGCCCTACGACGACCCGGACGAGACCATCCAGGTGTACGGCAAGCAGTGGGCGTGGGACTTCAACTACGTCGACGAGGACGTCTATTCCGCCGGCATCCAGGGCCAGTACCAGGAGGGCGGAGACGCCGCCGGCTCGCTCGTCGAGTCCGAGATCCCCACGCTCTACCTGCCCGTCGGACAGAAGATCAAGATCCAGCTCGACGCGCGCGACGTGATCCACTCCTTCTGGGTCGTCGACTTCCTCTACAAGAAGGACATGATCCCCGGCAAGACGAACTACATGTACGTCACGCCTCTCAAGGAGGGGACCTACGCGGGCAAGTGCGCCGAGCTCTGCGGCGAGTACCACTCCGCGATGCTCTTCAACGTCAAGGTCGTCTCGCAGGGCGAGTACGACGACTACATCCAGTCGCTGCGCGACGCGGGCCAGACCGGTCAGCTCGGCGCCGAGTACAACCGCAATTCGAACCTTCCCGGAACCGGCGCGCCGGCCCGCGAGAACGAGGAGTAAGGGAGCATGAGCACCGCCACGGCACCCCGCCCGACGCGCACCGCCGGCACTCCGCCGGTCCAGCGCAAGGCGAACGTCCTCGTCCGCTGGATGACGTCGACCGACCACAAGGTCATCGGGTACATGTACCTGATCACGTCGTTCATCTACTTCTGCATCGCCGGCGTGATGGCACTCGTCATCCGCGCCCAGCTGTTCGAGCCCGGCCTGAACGTGGTCGAGACGCGCGAGCAGTACAACCAGCTGTTCACGATGCACGGCACGATCATGCTGCTGATGTTCGCGACGCCGCTCTTCGCCGGCTTCGCCAACGTCCTGATGCCGCTGCAGATCGGCGCCCCCGACGTCGCGTTCCCCCGCCTCAACGCCTTCGCGTACTGGCTCTACAGCTTCGGCTCGCTCATCGCGGTCGCCGGATTCGTCACCCCGCAGGGTGCGGCGTCCTTCGGCTGGTTCGCGTACGCGCCACTGTCGAGCACGACGTTCTCACCAGGGCTCGGCGGCAATCTCTGGGTCTTCGGCCTCGCGCTCTCGGGCTTCGGCACGATCCTCGGCGCGGTGAACTTCATCACGACGATCATCACGATGCGCGCTCCCGGCATGACGATGTTCCGCATGCCGATCTTCACCTGGAACATCCTGGTGACGTCGATCCTCGTGCTGCTCGCGTTCCCGGTGCTCGCCGCCGCGATGTTCGCCCTCGGCGCCGACCGGGTGTTCGACGCCCACATCTACGATGCGGCCAACGGCGGTGTCCTGCTCTGGCAGCACCTGTTCTGGTTCTTCGGCCACCCCGAGGTGTACATCATCGCGCTGCCGTTCTTCGGCATCGTGTCCGAGGTCTTCCCGGTCTTCAGCCGCAAGCCGATCTTCGGCTACAAGACGCTGATCTACGCGACCATCGCGATCGCCGCCCTCTCCGTGACTGTGTGGGCGCACCACATGTACGTCACCGGATCGGTCCTGCTGCCGTTCTTCTCGCTGATGACCATGCTCATCGCGGTTCCGACCGGCGTGAAGATCTTCAACTGGGTCGGCACCATGTGGCGCGGATCGGTGACCTTCGAGACCCCGATGATCTGGGCGATCGGCTTCCTGATCACCTTCACCTTCGGTGGACTCACCGGCGTGATCCTCGCGTCGCCCCCGCTCGACTTCCACGTCTCGGACTCGTACTTCGTGGTGGCGCACTTCCACTACGTCGTGTTCGGAACCGTCGTCTTCGCGATGTTCTCGGGCTTCTACTTCTGGTGGCCCAAGTGGACCGGCAAGATGCTGAACGAGACGCTGGGCAAGTGGCACTTCTGGCTGCTGTTCATCGGCTTCCACACCACCTTCCTCATCCAGCACTGGCTGGGCGTCGTCGGCATGCCGCGCCGCTACGCCAGCTACCTGCCCGAGGACGGCTTCACCTGGATGAACCAGGTGTCGACGGTCGGAGCGATGATCCTCGCGGTGTCGCTGATCCCGTTCTTCCTGAACGTGTACATCACGGCCCGCAAGGCGCCCAAGGTGACGGTGAACGACCCGTGGGGCTTCTCCCGGTCGCTCGAGTGGGCCACCTCGTGCCCGCCGCCCCGCCACAACTTCACCTCGATCCCGCGCATCCGCAGCGAGGCCCCGGCGTTCGACCTCAACCACCCCGAGGCCGGCATCCCCGTCGGAATCGGTCCGGCGAAGGACGCTCCGGACGCCCCCACGTACGACAAGTCCGAAGGCACGGTGAAGTAGGGCCATGCGCGCCAACGTCAATCTCTTCTGGCTCCTCGCGGGCTTCTTCCTCCTCGCCGACATCACGTACATCGTGTGGTCGCTGCTCGACACGGGCCAGGTGGAGTGGGTCGGCACCGTCGGCATCGGCCTCTCGGCCGTGCTGGGCGCGTTCATCGCGTTCTACGTCGGCCGCGTCCACAAGGCGCAGGGTGCCGAGCTCCCCGAGGACCGCCTCGATGCGGACATCGATGACGGAGACCCCGAGCTGGGCTTCTTCAGCCCGTGGAGCTGGTGGCCGCTGATCCTGGGCGGTTCCGCGGCCCTCGGATTCCTCGGCCTGGCCGTGGGGTTCTGGATCACCTACATCGCCGTCGGACTCTTCCTGGTCGCCATCGCCGGCTGGGTGTACGAGTACTACCGCGGGTACTTCGCCCGCTAGGGCGCATCGCACGGCCGAGGGCCGGGTGCACGAGGGCTTGGGCTCCGTGCACCCGGCCTTTTCGCTTATCCAGGAGGAAGCGATGCGCGGTCGGGGCCCGGTCGGCTCGGCCGTTCGGCTGCGTGCAGGGGCGTCATTCGCCGATCGGTGGCGGATCGAGCCTCCCGGTGAGAGCAGGGACCTCCCGGTGAGGGCCGGGGCCGCTCAGTGAGGGATGACGAGGTGAGCTGGAACTCTCGCGGTGTCCTGCTGGCGGGACACCGAGGCGTCCTGCGCGGAGGAACTCGTCTGGGCACATCCCGGCGGCCCGCGACGTGGATGCTCGCAGGGGAGTGCAGCGGGCGGCGCCGAGCAGGAGCGTCGGCCCGCGTCATCACCCCTACGGGTCTGCGCTGCAACGGCTCCTGCTCCGGTCGCGGGTAAGCGGGCTACGCCTGTGGCGGCTCTTCTGTGCGCTTGTGGGTGTGCCGACGGTGGTGTGGCCCGCTACGGTCGCGGATACTGCTGCGCCTGCGGCTGTACTGGGCCTGCCGCGCCTGTTCTGGCGCCTGCGCCGCCCTACGGACTCCTGCACACCGTTCCGACCCCAGCGGAGCCCGCACCCCGGCGGAACCGCGGGCGCCCCTGCGGCTCTTAGAGTTCCTCGGTACGTCTAGCGGGTCGTGCCGGTCGGTGCGAGGACAAGGAGCCTGAGACGCCGCTGCAGCTACGGTCGTCGAGGCCCGGAGGTCGCCTCCTCTGTCTCACCGGCGAGCGTCGCCGTCGCCGATCACAGAGGGCTCGGCCGTGAGCGGGGGAGGGCAGTCCTGACAGGCCTGCTGAGAATGGGTGCCCTCGAACCGATGCCGAGTGTCTCGACGTGGACGGGGACGGGGAGCTCATCGGACGACGACACTGCGACCATGCAGACAGGCTGGATCACTCGGTGATCCGAGGGAGGCGGACGTCTCCAGCTCGGCGGTCAGATGGCATCTCGTGATCCGCGGAGCGGAGGTCTCGAGGTCCGGAGTATCGCCCCACCTTCCTGCCGGCTTGTCGCCGTCGAGGCGCTGTGATCCGGTCTCACCGGCTCTCGGTCCACCGCCGACCTCCACCGCGCCGGAGGACAGGCGCCGCCCCGCTGCGGGAACGACGAAGGGCCCGGACGAATGAACGTCCGGGCCCTTCGGGGGAGGATCAGTGCTCGCTGTGCGAGCTCTCGAGCTCCTTCTGGGTGACGGGAGTGATCCGGTCCTCGAAGAACCAGCGGGAGAGGCCGGCGCGGACGCGCTGCGGGGCGGTGATGCGGCCACGCGAGTCCGGGCGGATCATCAGGGGCTCGTACTCGTCCTGACCGACGAGCTTCCAGCGCTCGTACTCGTCGAGCTGCTGGTGCACCTCGATGAACTCGCCGCCGGGGAGGCGGACGATACGTCCCGACTCGAAGCCGTGCAGCGCGATCTCGCGGTCCTTCTTCTGCAGCGCCAGGCAGATGCGCTTGGTGATGAAGTACGCGATGAACGGACCCGCGATGAGCAGGAACTGCAGGCTGTGGATCACGCCCTCCATCGTGAGATGGAAGTGCGTCGCGATGAGGTCGGACGAGGCGGCGGCCCAGAGGACGGCGTAGAAGCTGACTCCGGCGGCGCCGATCGCGGTGCGGGTCGCGGCGTTGCGCGGGCGGTCGAGCAGGTGGTGCTCGCGCTTGTCACCGGTGATCCACGCCTCGAGGAACGGGTAGAGCATGACCACGGCGATGAACAGTCCGAGACCGACGAGCGGGATCAGGATGTTGAACGACAGGGTTCCGATGCCCGGGATGGCCCACTCGAGTCCCGGCGGGACGAGGCGCAGGGCGCCGTCGGCGAAGCCGATGTACCAGTCGGGCTGGGTTCCCGCGGAGACGGGCGAGGGGTCGTACGGGCCGTAGTTCCAGATCGGGTTGATCGTGAACAGCGAGGCGATGAGGACGACGACGCCGAAGACGATGAAGAAGAATCCACCGGCCTTCGCGGCGTAGACCGGCAGCACCGGGTAGCCGACGACGTTCTGCTCGGTCTTGCCCGCACCGGGGAACTGGGTGTGCTTGTGGACGACCACGAACACGAGGTGCAGGGCGATGAACGCGAGCACCAGCGCCGGCAGCAGCAGGATGTGCAGCGTGTAGAGGCGGCCGACGATGTCGGTGCCCGGGAACTCGCCGCCGAAGAGCAGGAACGAGATCCAGGTGCCGACGATCGGGATGCCCTTGACCATGCCGTCGATGATGCGGAGGCCATTGCCCGAGAGCAGGTCGTCGGGGAGCGAGTAGCCGGTGAAGCCCTCGGCCATCGCGAGGATGAAGAGGACGAAGCCGATGACCCAGTTGAGCTCGCGGGGCTTGCGGAACGCACCGGTGAAGAAGATGCGCAGCATGTGCAGGCCGATCGAGGCCACGAACAGCAGCGCCGCCCAGTGGTGGATCTGCCGCATCAGCAGGCCGCCGCGGATGTCGAAGGAGATGTCGAGCGAGGACGACATCGCCGCCGACATCTCGATGCCCTTGAGGGGCAGGTAGCTGCCCTCGTAGTGCGTCTCGACCATCGAGGCCTGGAAGAAGAAGGTGAGGAACGTGCCCGACAGCAGGATGATGACGAAGCTGTAGAGCGCGACCTCGCCGAGGAGGAAGGACCAGTGGTCGGGGAAGATCTTGCGACCGAACTCCTTGACGACCGCGGAGATGCTCGTGCGCTCGTCGATGTAGTTCGACGCCGCTCCGACGTACCCCTTCTGGAACTTGCCGGATCCGAGGATGACGCCGTCCTCGGGCTCCGCGGGGGAGCTGGAGGGGCGTGAGGGGGTGGTGGTGGACATGTGAGTCATCGCTCCCAGAAGGACGGTCCGACGGGCTCCGTGAAGTCGCTTCTGGCGACCAGGTAACCCTCGGCGTCGACGGTGATGGGGAGCTGCGGAAGCGGACGCTTCGCCGGGCCGAAGATGACGGCGGCCTCGCGCGTGATGTCGAATTGCGACTGGTGGCACGGGCACAGCAGGTGGTGGGTCTGCTGCTCGTACAGCGCCACAGGGCAGCCGACGTGCGTGCAGATCTTGGAGTAGGCGACGATTCCGTCGTAGTTCCAGGTCTCGCGACCCTCACTGACGATGAGGTCCTCCGGCTTCAGGCGCATCAGGAGGACGGCGGCCTTGGCCTTCTCCTCCAGCTTGCCCTCGGCGTCGTTGAGGCCCTCGGGGATGACGTGGAAGGCGGATCCGAGGGTGACGTCCGATGCGAGGATCGGCGCTCCCGACGGGTCCAGGGTGAGCCTCGTGCCCTCTTCCCACAGGGTGGTCTTGAGGAGGGCGACGGGGTTCTGGTCCTGCGGGCCGAGGCCCCGGAACAGGATCACGGCGGGCAGGGGGAACACGACGAGGGAGGCGATCAGGCTGTTCCGGACGAGGGAGCGGCGGCCGAAGCCGGACTCCTTGTCGGACTGGTCGAAGATCTCGAGCGCACGGGCGCGGGTGGGCTCCGCGCTGCGGACGGGGTGGCGGATGTCGATGCCCTCGTGGTCCGACATCAGCTGCTTGCCCCAGTGGACGGCGGCGATGCCGATGCCCAGGAGCGCGAGGGACATGCCCAGGCCGATGAACAGCGTGTTCAGCCGGACCGACGCGACGTCCTCGGTGATCGGGAACGCCATGTAGGCGGCGACCGCGAAGATCGAGCCCGCGAAGGAGAGGTAGAAGAGCGTGTACACCGTGCGCTCGGCACGCTTCTCGACCTTGGGGTCGAGGTCGGTCATCCGGGGGCGGTGCGGCGGGAGGCCCGGGTCCTGGACGCGGTCCCGCGTCACGACCGCGGTGCCGGCCGGAGCCGTTCCGTGCCCGGTGGCCGACGAGGTGGCGAGGTCCGTGCCACCCTCATCGTGCTCTGCCATGGTTCTCCTTTTCACGCCGTGTCGGCACCAGTCGGTGCCGTGGGTCAGTCGCGCCCGTCAGGGCGCTGCAGTCGTCTAGTTGGATCGGGCGGTGATCCACACCGTCAGGGCCACGATCGCGCCGAGGCCGAAGATCCAGAGGAACATGCCCTCTGCGACCGGCCCGAGGGAGCCGAGCGCGAATCCGCCCGGGGACGGGTTGGCCTCGATGTACTTGAGGTACGAGATGATGTCGCGCTTGTCCTCGGGCGAGATGTTCAGGTCGTTGAAGACCGGCATGTTCTGCGGGCCGGTGACCATCGCCTCGTAGATGTGGGCCTCGGTCACGCCGCCCAGCGGGGGGGCGAACTTGCCCTCGGTGAGCGCGCCGCCGGCTCCGGCCACGTTGTGGCACATGGCGCAGTTGATGCGGAACAGCTCGGCGCCGTTCGCCGCGTCGCCCTGTCCGTCGAGGACCTCGCCCTCGGGGATCGCGGGGCCGGGGGCCAGCGACGCGACGTAGGCGGCGAGCTCGCCGACCTGCTCGTCGGTGAACTGCACCGGCTTCTCGAGCGCCTGGGGGCCGTGCATCTGCATCGGCATGCGGCCGGTGCCGACCTGGAAGTCGACCGACGCCGCGCCCACTCCGATGAGGGAGGGCGCGTTGTCGGTGCCCGCGGCGTCGAGGCCGTGGCAGGTGGCGCAGTTCGCGGCGAAGAGCTTCGAGCCCTCGTCGATCGTCTGCTGGCTGGTGGACGACGTCTCCGCGGAGGCGGACGTCGCGACGCCGACCGCGGCGTAGGTCCCGCCGGTGAGCCCGAGGCCGATGGCGATCAGGGCCAGGGTGGCGAGCGGGTGGCGGCGACCCTTCTTGGCTCGGCTCTTCGTCTTCGGGGAGGCCATCGAGGCGTCCTTCCTGCGGGGGTCGGGAGTGGAGTGGGGCATCGGCGGGCGCGTCACTTGAGGAAGTAGATGACGGCGAACAGGCCGACCCAGACGACGTCGACGAAGTGCCAGTAGTACGAGACGACGATGGCGCTCGTCGCCTCCTTGTGGCCGAAGTTCTTGACCGCGAAGCCGCGGCCGATGACGAGGAGGAACGCGATGAGGCCGCCGGTGACGTGCAGGGCGTGGAAGCCGGTCGTCAGGTAGAAGGCGGAGCCGTAGGCGTTGCTGGAGAGCGTGACGCCCTCGGAGACGAGGGTCGCGTACTCGAGCACCTGGCCGGAGACGAAGACCGCGCCCAGGGCGTAGGTGAGGAAGAACCACTCGACCATGCCCCACTTGAACGGGCTGAGGCCCGTCGCACGCGGCTGCAGCCGCTCGGCGGCGAACACGCCGAACTGGCAGCTGAACGACGAGGCCACGAGGATCACCGTGTTCACGCCCGCGTAGGGGACGTTGAGGATCTGGGTCTCGGCGCCCCAGAGCTCGGGAGAGGTGCTGCGCAGGGTGAAGTAGATCGCGAAGAGGCCCGCGAAGAACATGACCTCGCTGCCCAGCCAGACGATCGTTCCGACCGCGACCGGGTTGGGTCGGTTCACTACGGGCGCGGTGGCCGTGGGGGAGAGAGAGGTGCTCGTCACACAGACCATTATGGCCGATGGCAGGGGAGGGAAGTCGCACTAGCCGGGAGGCGATCCTCGTCGCATAATCTGGGAGCCATGTCGGAAACCCTGTCCTGGCCGCACGTTCTCAGCGCACTCCTCGAGTCCTCCGATCTGAGCGTCTCCGAGGCGACGTGGGCCATGGAGCAGGTGATGGAGGGCGCGGCGACTCCGGCGCAGCTCGCCGGACTGCTGGTGGCCCTCCGGGCGAAGGGCGAGACCGTCGACGAGATCGTCGGCTTCCGCGACGCGATCCTCGACCACGCGGTGCCGCTGGACGTGGACCCGATGGCCCTGGACATCGTCGGGACGGGCGGGGACCGCTTCGGGACCGTCAACATCTCCTCCACCGCGTCGATCATCGCGGCCGCCGCCGGCACGCCCGTCGTGAAGCACGGGAACAAGGCCGCGTCCTCCTCCTCCGGCTCCTCCGACGTGCTCGCGGCACTCGGGGTCGACCTCTCCCTCTCCCCCGAGCGGGTGGCCGAGGTGTTCCGGCGGACGGGGATCGCCTTCGTCTTCGCGTCCCTCTTCCACCCCGGCTTCCGGCACGCCGGTCCGGTGCGCGCCGAGCTGGGCGTGCCGACGGTGTTCAACTTCCTCGGCCCGCTCTGCAATCCGGCGCGTCCCGAGGCCTCTGCGGTCGGGGTGGCGCACCTCGACCGGGTGCCGCTGGTCGTCGGCGTGTTCCGGACGCGCGGGGCGACGGCTCTGGTGTTCCGCGGGGACGACGGCCTCGACGAGCTCACGACCACGGGTCACAGCCACATCTGGGAGGTGTCGCGCGGCTCCATGGTCGAGCACGACCTCGACCCGCGCGACCTGGGCCTGCCCCGCGCGCGGATCGACGAGCTGCGCGGCCGCGACGCCGCCTACAACGCGAGCGTGGTGCGATCGGTGCTCGGGGGAGACGGCGGCCCCGTCCGCGACATCGTCCTTCTGAACGCGGCCGCGGGCCTCGCGGCGTTCGACCTGGCGCGCGACCCGGACCTGGTGCGCACGCCCGTCCTGGAGCGCCTGCGGACGTCGATGGACCGCGCGGCGGAGGCCGTCGACTCCGGGGCCGCCACGGCCAAGCTCGAGGAGTGGGTCCGCGAGACGCAGCGCGCCGTCGTCCCGCTGCCGTAGGCGCGAGCGCAGGGCGTAACGTGGGGCTGCTGTCCGCGACGGTGCGGGCGGCGATCCACCACGCGCCGGATCGCCCGCAGGTCACGGGACGCCCGAGTGGTGGCCCGATCCTGGAGGAGACCTCGATGAAGAAGCTCATCAACGACCCGAAGAACGTCGTCACGGAGTCGGTGGCCGGCTTCGGCCTGGCGCACGCCGACCTGGTCCGGGTGGTGTCGGATCCCCTGTTCGTAGTGCGGGCCGACGCGCCCCGCTCGGGCAAGGTGGGCATCGTCAGCGGAGGCGGCAGCGGGCACGAGCCGCTGCACGCGGGCTTCGTCGGATTCGGGATGCTGGACGCCGCCGTCCCCGGTCCCGTCTTCACCTCGCCCACGCCCGACCCGATCGTCGCGGCCACGCAGGCCGTCGACGGCGGTGCGGGTGTGCTGCACATCGTGAAGAACTACACGGGCGACGTCCTGAACTTCGAGACCGCGGCCGACCTCGCCGGCGCCGAGGGGATCGAGGTGCGCAGCGTGATCGTCGACGACGACGTCGCGGTGAAGGACTCGCTCTACACCGCGGGCCGCCGCGGCGTGGCCGGCACCGTGCTGGTCGAGCGGATCGCGGGCGCCGCGGCCGAGCGGGGCGACTCCCTCGACGAGGTCGCGACGATCGCCGAGACGGTGATCGCGAACGTGCGCTCGATGGGCGTCGCCCTCACGCCGTGCATCGTCCCGCACGCGGGCGAGCCGAGCTTCGAGCTGGGCGAGGACGAGATCGAGATCGGCATCGGCATCCACGGCGAGCCCGGCCGGGAGAAGATCGCGCTGGAGCCGGCCGACCGCATCGTCGACCGGATCCTCGGCCCGATCCTGGAGGACCTGCCGTTCTCCTCCGGGGACGAGGTGTTGCTCCTGGTGAACGGCATGGGCGGCTCGCCGCAGATCGAGCTGTACCTCGCCTACCGCCGCGCAGCCGAGGCGCTGGCCGAGAAGGGGATCACCGTCGCACGCGGCCTCGTCGGCAACTACACGACGTCGCTCGAGATGCAGGGCTTCTCGCTCACCGTCCTCAAGCTCGACGACGCCCTGACCGAGCTGTGGGACTCCCCGGTGCAGACCGCGGCGCTGCGGTGGG
The DNA here is from genome assembly GCF_002931415.1 of Rathayibacter sp. AY1E8. Lineage (NCBI taxonomy): Bacteria > Bacillati > Actinomycetota > Actinomycetes > Micrococcales > Microbacteriaceae > Rathayibacter > Rathayibacter sp. AY1E8. The sequence goes on along the minus strand of NZ_PSVI01000057.1, from coordinate 6,487 downwards.
GACGCTGAGCGCCCGCGCGCACACCATGACCGGAACGACAGCCGCAGGAGCGGCCCACGAGGAGGAGACGACCATGCAGGACGCACAGGGAGCCGGGCTCGACGCGGCGTGGGCGACGGCGTGGATCCGCCGCGCCGCCGAGTCGATCGCGGAGCACCGGGTCGAGCTGATCACGCTCGACCGGGCGATCGGCGACGGGGACCACGGCGAGAACATGGACCGCGGCTTCCAGGCCGTGGTCGCGAAGCTGGACGGGGCGCCGAAGCAGGGGCTCCCGGCGGACGTGCTCAAGCTGGTCGCGACGACGCTCATCTCCACCGTCGGCGGCGCCTCGGGCCCGCTGTTCGGCACGGCGTTCCTGAAGGCCTCCGCCGCGGTCGCGGGCGAGGACGCGCTCGAGGGTGCGGACGTCGCAGCGCTCCTGGCCGCGGCGAGGGACGGCATCGTGCTCCGCGGCAAGGCCGAGGTGGGCGACAAGACGATGGTGGACGCGTGGACGCCGGCGGTCGACGCGGCCGCGGCCGCCGCCGAGGAGGGAGCGGCTCCGGCCGACGTCCTCGCCGCGGCGGCGGAGGCGGCGCAGAGGGGAGCGGAGTCGACGGACCCGCTGGTCGCCCGCAAGGGACGCGCCAGCTACCTCGGCGAGCGCGCCATCGGGCACCGTGATCCCGGCAGCGTGTCGACCGTTCTCCTGCTCCGCGCAGCAGCCGAGGCGGCGGCGTGAGCGTCGGGCTGGTCCTGGTCTCGCACAGCGCGCAGCTGGCGGAGGGGCTGGTCGAGCTCGCGGAGCAGATGGCGGCCTCGGTCGCGCTGGTCGCCGCGGGCGGGACGGACGACGGCGGCATCGGCACCAGCTTCGACCGCATCACGGCGGCCCTGGCGGAAGCGGACTCCGGCGAGGGGGTCGTCGTCCTCTGCGACCTCGGCTCGGCGATCATGACGGCGGAGACCGCGGTCGAGTTCCTCGACGACGACGCGCGCGCCCGGGTCCGGATCGCCGACGCCCCGCTGGTGGAGGGGGCGGTCGCGGCCGCCGTCGCCGCGGGCACGGGGGCGTCGCTGGACGAGGTGCTCGCCGCCGCGGAGTCGGCCCGGGGCGAGGCGCTCGCTGCTCCCGCCGAGGAGGCCTCGCCCGGTGACGAGCGCGTGCAGCGCCGCGTCCGCCTCATCAACCCGAACGGCCTGCACGCTCGTCCCGCGGCCGACTTCGTCACGCTCGCCGCCACCTTCGACGCCCGGATCGACGCGAACGGCAAGGACGCCACGAGCCTGCTCGGCGTGATGTCGCTGGGGCTCGACCGCGGGGACGAGGTCGTCCTCTCGGCGTCGGGGCCGCAGGCCCACGAGGCGGTCGGCCGGCTCGGCGATCTGGTCGAGTCGGGCTTCGGCGAGGTGTAGCGCGCCGTCGACCGGTCCAGGGACCGCGGAGGCGCCTCCTCCTACGCTGAGCGCATGGCCCTCCGCGGAACCCGACCCCCGTCCGTCCTGCTCCGCCGACTCGTCACCGTCCCGCGCGTCGTGCGCCGGGCGGACGCTCGTGCGGCCCGGCGGCTGAACGCCCGTCGCCCGTCGACCGTCGTCGACGGGGCGCTCGTGGGGCTCTCCCGGGCCGCGGACCACGGAGTCCTCTGGGCCGGCGTCGGCGTTCTGCTGCTCCTGGCGGGCCGTCCCCGCGAGGCTCTGCGGGGGACCGCCTCGCTCGCCGCGGCCAGCGCGCTCGCGAACCTGGTCGGCAAGCGCGTGTTCGGCGGCGACCGGCCGCTCCTCGTCGACGTCCCGGTCGGCCGGCGCCTGGCGACGGTGCCGACGTCGGCGTCCTTCCCCTCGGGGCACGCGGCGAGCGCCGCCGCCTTCGCCGCCGGGGTCGCGCTCGAGTCGCCCCGAGTGGGGGCGGCGGTCGCCCCGCTCGCCGCCGCCGTGGCCTTCTCCCGCCTGCACGTCGGCGTCCACTGGCTCTCGGACGTCCTCGGCGGCGCGGCGCTCGGCGCGGCGGTCGCGGTCGTCGGCCGAGCCGTCCTGCCGGCCGAGCCGCGCCACGTGCCCGTCTCGGAGCGCGCGACCCGTCCCCCCGTCGACCGCAGCCCGCTGGGGGACGGCGCCGCCCTCCTCGTGGTCCTCAACCCCGGCGCGGGCCGGGACTCGCACCGCCCCGATCCGGAGCCGCTGGTCCGAGCCCGGTTCCCGAAGGCGCGCGTGCACCGGCTGACCGAGGGAGAGGACCTCGCCGACGTGGTGCGCGAGGCGCGCTCGGGGGACTCTCCGCCCCGGGTGCTCGGGATCTACGGCGGGGACGGGACCATGTCGGTCGGTGCCGCTCTCGCCCGCGCCGAGGGGATGACGCTGCTCGTGCTGCCGGGCGGGACCATGAACCACTTCGCGAAGGCGCTGGGGCTGCTCACCGTCCAGGACGCGCTCGACGCGGCGACGATCGGCGAGCGCCGCGATGTCGACGTGGCCGAGGTCGTCGCGGACGGGGGAGACCCGGTCACGGTGCTCAACACGGTCTCGATCGGCGTCTACCCGGAGTTCGTCGCGGCCCGCGAGAAGCGCGAGAAGCGGATCGGGAAGCCGCTCGCCGCCGTGATCGCGGCCCTCTCGGTCGTGCGGCGCACCGATCCGTTCGAGCTCCGGCGCGACGGGCGCACGCAGCTCGTCTGGTCGTACTTCGTCGGGGTGAACCAGGAGCACCCGCGCACGGCCGCCCCGCTCGCCCGGCGTCGGCTCGACGACGGCCACCTCGACGTGCGCATCCTGCACTCAGGACGGACTCCTCGCACCCGGGGAGCGTTCTCGCTCCTGCTCGGCCGTACGGCGACCCCGGTGGTCGGCCGTGTGCCCGGCTGGCGGGCACCGGTGGTGGAGTCGTTCTCGACGCCGGAGATCACCGTCGGCGCGCGCCGGCCCGCGGGGGACGACCCCGAGTGGGCGCACGACGGCGAGACCGAGCGCTTCGACGGCTCCCGCGACGGATTCGACGAGGCCGTGGTGCGGATCGTGCCGCTGGGCCTGCGGGTCTACGCGACCGCGGACTAGGGGGCGGTGCCGGCCCGGTCCCCGCCGTCCGGATCCGCCAGCAGTTCGGCCAGCGCGTCGAGGGCGGCGACCTGCCCGGCCACCACCAGCGAGCGGGCCTCGTCGAGCGGGTGCCACCGGGCGTCCTCCAGCTCGGGGAAGCTGCGCAGCACGCCGGAGCCCCGCGGCCACTCCAGCTCGAAGGTGTTGCTCGCGACGAAGGCGGTGTCCGCGTGTCCGCGCCCGGCGAAGACGGTGACGGTCTTGGCCGCGCTCTGCCGGAACGCGCCGAGGAGGGTCAGCTCCCCGACGGGCGGAGGAGCGCCGGTCTCCTCCTCGAACTCGCGGCGCGCGGCGTCCAACGGCGTCTCGTCGCCCGTGTGCACGCCCTTCGGGATCGTCCACGCGCGGGGGCGCCGGGTCCAGAAGGGGCCGCCCATCCGCCCGAGGAACACCTCGGTGCCGGAGGGGCCCTCGCGGTGCAGCAGGATCCCCGCGCTCGTCACCGCGGCCATCGCGTCTCTCCGGTCATCCCGCCATCCTGCCCCGCGCCCGTGGAAGGATCGGCAGGACCCGCCCGCGACCGCACGGAGTGAACCATGCACGACCACGAGATCCTCCGACAGCTGCGCGACGCGCTCGGAGACGCGGTCCTGACCGAGGGCCCCGGGTTCGAGGCCGTGCACACCGACAAGTCGGGCTTCTCCGCACCGGGTCGCGCGCTCGCGCTCGTCGCTGCCCGCTCGGTCGAGGACGTGCAGGCGGCGCTGCGCATAGCGACGGAGCACCGGCTCCCGGTCGTGCCGCGCGGAGCGGGAACGGGCCTCGCTGCCGGGGGAGTGGCGAGCGGGGGAGCGCTCGTCCTCTCGACCGCCGCCATGGACCGCATCCTCGAGGTGTCGCTCGAGGACGAGCTGGCGGTGGTCGAGCCCGGGGTCATCAATCAGGCGCTGTCGGACGCCGTCGCTCCGCACGGCCTCGTCTTCTCGCCCGACCCCGCGAGCCGCGCGATCTCGAGCATCGGCGGCAACATCGCGACGAACGCCGGGGGGCTGCTGTGCGCCAAGTACGGCGTGACCCGCGAGGCGGTGCTCGGGTTGACGGTCGTCCTCCCCGACGGACGCCTGCTCCGCACCGGCCGCCGCAGCGTGAAGGGAGTCACCGGGTACGACCTCACCGCGCTCCTGACCGGCTCCGAGGGGACGCTGGGCGTCATCGTGGAGGCCACCGTGAAGCTCCGCCCGATCCCGACCGGGCGCGTGGTCACGGTCGGCGCGTACTTCCCGAGCGTCGTCGCCGCGGCCGCCGCCTCCGCTGCGATCACCGCCGCGCGGCTCCGTCCCGCGGTGATGGAGCTGATGGACGAGGCGGCGCTCGCCGCGATCTCGCGCTACACCGGAGCGGCCCTGGACCGCGGTGCCGCCTACCTCCTCGCCCAGACGGACGGCGGAGGAGCGGCGGAGGAGTCGCAGCGCGTCCTCGAGATCGTGACCGCCTCCGGGGGCGCCGCCGAGGCGACCGAGGACCCGGCCGAGGGCGAGGCTCTGCTGGCCGTCCGCCGGGCATTCCACCCGGCGCTCGAGGCGGAGGGCCGGGTGCTGATCGAGGACGTCTGCGTGCCCCGCTCGGCGCTGCCGGCGATGTTCGCGGCGATCCGCGGCATCGAGGAGCGGACGGGGCTCAGCATCCCCACCGTCGCCCACGCGGGGGACGGGAACCTCCATCCGAACTTCGTGCTGCCCGCGGGGGACGGACCCGTGGGGGAGGACGTCTGGGACGCCGCCGCGGAGCTCTTCCGCACGGCCCTGGCCCTCGGCGGCACGCTCACGGGCGAGCACGGCGTGGGACTGCTCAAGCGGCGCTGGCTGGCGGAGGAGCTGGGCGAGGACTCGCTGGCGCTCCAGCGCGGGATCAAGGCCGTGTTCGACCCGCTGGGGATCATGAACCCGGGGAAGGTCTTCTGAGGAGGGCGCCCCGGGCTACCGCAGCTCGGCCGTGATCATCGAGGCGGTGAGCACGATCGTCGCCGCGGACATGAGCCAGTAGAGGACCGTCTCGCGCCAGGACCCGGCGGAGCCCAGGACGGGCAGCGCGGCGTAGCCGCCGGTGGTCCAGACGTGGCGCAGCGGTGTCCGGCGCAGGCGCCGCGGCAGGCGCACGCGCAGCGGCCACAGCCAGTTGATCCCGCCGGTCGTGAGGGCGTCGCCGGCCACGTGCACGAGGTAGCCCAGCGTCGCGGCGACCCGGAGCCACGCCCAGGTGCCGTCGGCGAGCGCGACGAGCAGGACCGTGACGACCGTCGCCCCGGCCCAGGCGATGCGCCAGGAGGGGGCGGCCCGGACGGCCTTCGCGGCGAACGCGAGGGCGGGCAGCGTGAGCACGGCGGCCACGGCGACGGGACCGACGACCGGCACCGGGAAGCGCAGCGCCGTGAGCACCGGCACCAGGTACCAGACGACGGCGACCGCGAGCAGCGAGTGCATCCCGTGCCGGTGCCCTCCGCTGATCCGGCCCGCGGTCGCGGTGAGCAGGGAGGCGGCCGGCGCCGAGCGGGAGACGGTCGCGCTCGCGTGGTCCGCGTCGGGCACCAGGGCCCAGCCGGCGGCGACTCCGAGGCCGACCAGTCGGAGGTCGAGCGGGAGACCCGCGAGGCCGAGGGGCCCGGCGACGGCGGGCACGGAGGCGGCGACGGCCCAGGCGAGCGCACCGGAGACGGCGTGCGAGCGGCCCATCATCGCGGGTCGGCTCCTTCGACTGGGCGCTGCGAGGCCGGAGGACGACCGCGGCGGGACGAGAGAACCCCCGGCCGAGTGCGTGAGCACGGACCGGGGGTGAGGGTGGGCGATACCGGACTCGAACCGATGACCTCTTCCGTGTGAAGGAAGCGCGCTACCAACTGCGCCAATCGCCCAGGGGGACGTGCTGGACGACCCGAGAGACGATCGTAGCGGATCCGCGGGGCCCGGATGCACCGCCGACGCCCGCCACGCCCGGGTGAACGGACGGCGACGAGCCGGTTTCGCGCGGAAAGACGCGGATCGGACTCCGAGCGGCGGGATCGGCGTCCGCTCGATTTGGATTCCGGCGCCGCTGTCGTATACATTCTTCTAGGTCGAGCCGGGCAGCGAAAGCGCCGGACAGACAGCAAGACACGCAAAACGGCAACACCAGTACGACCTACATGCGGATGTGGCGCAGCGGTAGCGCATCACCTTGCCAAGGTGAGGGTCGCGAGTTCGAATCTCGTCATCCGCTCGAACACCGGTCTTCGGACCGGCGTCATCGGGACGGCACCCTCGGGTGCCTCCCACCTGGTCGGCCCTCGGGCCGCCGACACCGAATCCCGTACACGGTGGATTGGCCGAGAGGCGAGGCAGCGGCCTGCAAAGCCGTATACACGGGTTCGAATCCCGTATCCACCTCGATCGTTCACCGAACGAGGCGCTCCGCACGGAGCAACGGGCGATTGGCGCAG
>NZ_PSVI01000056.1:0-21485 GCF_002931415.1 Rathayibacter sp. AY1E8 | reverse complement strand
CGTGGAGCCACACGTTGCCGACGGCGACACGGAGCGATCGCAGGAACCGTTAGATACGGGGATCGGTCAGTGGGCGCTCGAAGCGGCGATCGGGTTTGAGGAGGCGTAGTGCTCATCCGCTTCGCTCCGGAGCTGCTCACCGCCGGCGGCCCCGACAACGGCTGGAACCCGACTCCGACCGACCGCGTGCAGATCGCGTACGGAGCCGACTCCCGCCTGCAGAACTCGCTCGCCCTGGCCGACGCCACCGGCTCCAGCGCCTTCACCGACCTCGCGGCCGTGCAGGGCGCCTGGTTCTTCGGCCTGAACCGCAGCCTCGGCCCGGTCTACGACCCGGCCACCGGAGTCGTCTTCGACGGCGTCCAGGCCGACGGGTCCGTCAACCGCAACAGCGGCGCCGAGAGCACGATCCACGGCCTGCTGGCGATGCTGGCGCTCGACGAGCACCCGGACGTCGCCGACCGTGCCCGCTCCGTCGCCACCGAGCGCTCGCGCGACGGACTGACGCTGGTCGAGGCGGAGAGTGCGCGCGGTGGCACCGTCGTCACGCCCGAGTCGTCCTGGACGGGGGAGGCCGGCTGGAGCGGCTCGTACCTCTCGCTGACCGATCCGCGCCGCGCGGTCTCGATCCCGATCGGATCGTCGTCGCAAGACCGCGTCGTGGAGGCCGTCATCGATCAGCCGCAGCGCGGCACCGAGCGCACGCCGCTCAGCGTCTGGACGTCGGGCACGCGCCCGCTCGACCTGCTCCGCTCGACCGTCGGGTCGCAGGGGGTCACGGAGGCGTCGGGCGCGCTACTGCCGCAGAAGCTCCGCCGCACCGTGCCGGCGGGCTCCTCGAGCGTCGAGGTCCGTCCCCTGAGCGGTGAGACGCGCCTGGACGCGCTGCTGGTGCGCCCGCTGGTGTCGCGCCTCGTCGTGGGAGGCGAGGGCGGCCGCACCGAGCTGATCCGCAACTCCACCGACGGTGTGCGCACCACGGCGATCGGCGTCTCGGGCGGCTCCGGCACCCTGCGCGTCTACTCGCAGGACGGCGCGCTCGTGAGCGAGACGTCGCCGTCCGGAGCCGTCTCCGTGCAGCTGCCCGCGCAGGGCTTCGCGGTGCTGGTGGGCTGAGGGCGGTCCTGCTGGTCGAGTAGCCGTTACTCGATCGGCAGGGGGCGGTGAGTCCGCGGAAGTCGCGGTACTCGCGTTCGAGTACCGCGACTTCTGCGTTCTCGCGGGGGCGAGGGCGGCGGGGAGGCGCGCGGCTGGGCGCGGACCATCAATTTGATGAGAGCGCTCTCTCGAAAACGCTTGACCTCTCCGCGGGGGCGTGCGTAAGCTCGCCGCACACCTCGTGAGAGCGCTCTCACATACGCGGAACAGCACGCGTGAGAGCGCTCCCAGGGGTGCCCCACCACCATCACGAAGGAGTGACCGTGCCCTATTCACGACGCACCAGGATCGCCGCGGCGATCGCCGGCGCCTCGGCCCTCGCCCTGATCGTCACCGGATGCTCGTCGGGATCCGACGCCTCCGAGGGCGGCGAGATCGAGCTGACCGTCACCACGTTCAACGCCATGGGCTTCGACGAGCTCTACGGCGAGTACGAGGACGCCAACCCGGGGATCACCATCGTCCCGAACAACATCGACACCGGCGGCAACGCGCGGACCGACGCGTTCACCAAGCTCGCCGCCGGGTCCGGACTCGCCGACGTCGTCGCCATCGAGGAGGGCTGGCTCGGCTCCGTCATGGAGGTCTCGGACCAGTTCGTCGACCTGCGCGACCACGGCATCGAGGACCGCAAGGCCGACTGGGTCGACTGGAAGTACGAGCAGGCGACCGACCCCGAGGGACGCGTCATCGGCTACGGCACCGACATCGGACCCGAGGGCCTCTGCTACAACACTGCCGCCTTCGAGGCCGCCGGCATGCCCACCGACCGCGCCGCCGTCGCCGAGATGCTCGGCGGACCGGACGCGACCTGGGACGACTACTTCGCCGCCGGCCAGAAGTACCACGACGCCACCGGCAAGGCCTGGTTCGACCACTCCGGATTCGTCTGGAACGCCATGGTCAACCAGCTGCCCGAGGGGTACTACACCTCCGACGGCGAGCTGAACGTCGAGGGCAACCCGGAGCTCGAGGAGCGCTGGGGCCAGCTGACCGACGCCACTGCCTCCGGCCTCTCGGCCGCGCAGAAGGCGTGGGACTGGAACAAGGGCAAGTCGTTCACCGACCAGACCTTCGCCACCTTCGTCTGCCCGGGCTGGATGTTCGGCACGCTGAAGAGCAACGTCGAGGCCGGCGGCGGGAACGCCGAGGCCACCGGCTGGGACTTCGCCGACGTCTTCCCCGGCGGCCCCGCCAACTGGGGCGGCTCGTTCCTCTCCGTCCCGACCCAGTCGAAGCACCCCGCCGAGGCCGCCGCGCTGGCGTCGTGGCTCAGCGAGCCGGAGCAGCAGCTGAAGGCGTTCGAGGCGGCCGGACCGTTCCCGAGCACCCTCGACGCGCAGAAGGAGCTCGCCTCGGCGGCCGCTCCCGACCCCGGCATGAACGACTCCCCGACCGGCGCGATCCTCGCGCAGCGCGCCGAGGGCGTCGTCGCCCAGTACAAGGGCCCGGACGACTCGCTGATCCAGGAGAACGTCTTCGGACCGGTCCTGCAGAAGGTCGACCGCGGCGAGATCGACGGCAAGGAGGGCTGGAACGAGGCGCTCCAGCTCCTCGGCGAGCTCGTCGACTGATCCGGTCGGGCCGACGCCCGGGGGCTGACCCCTCCGGGACGGCGCCCACCCGATCCGGGAGGTCCGGCCGCCACCGGACCTCCCGGTCCCCGTGCGGCCGGGCCGCCCGCATCCCGGGCCGCCTCGCCGCACGGGACACACGCTGCCGCCCGCCGGCCCGAGGCCTCTCCGGCCCCGCCGCCCGCGACTCCTCCCGGCCGGCCCCGCCGCACGAGAGACTCCGGCCCTACCGCCCACGACCCTCCCGGCCGGCCCCGCCGCATCCCCTCCGACTCCGACTCGACCTCGAAGAGAGCGCCATGACGAGCACACTCACCCCGCCGGCCACGGCGACGCCCCCCGCGGGGAAGCGGCGCCCGGCGCCCCGACTCCCGCTGACCTTCCGCCAGCGCGCGAGCCGCTTCGACGTGAAGGCCTCGCCCTACCTCTACATCTCGCCGTTCTTCCTGCTCTTCGCGCTCACCGGCGCGTTCCCGCTGGTCTACACGCTCGTCGTGTCGCTCTACGACTGGCAGCTGCTGCAGGGCCAGGGCGACTTCGTCGGGTTCGCGAACTTCGCGGCCGTGCTCGGCGACCGCTTCTTCTGGAACTCGATCGTCAACACGCTGAGCATCTTCCTGCTCTCCACGATCCCGCAGCTCGCCGTCGCGCTGCTGCTCGCAGCCGCCCTCGACCAGGCGCTGCGGGCCAGCACCTTCTGGCGGATGAGCGTCCTGCTGCCGTACATCGTCTCGCCGGTCGCGGTCGCGCTGATCTTCTCGAGCGTCTTCAGCGACCAGGAGGGCCTGATCAACAATCTGATCGGCCTGGTGGGCATCAGCCCGATCGAGTGGACGAACGACCGCCTCGCCAGCCACGTCGCGATCGCGACGATGGTCAACTGGCGCTGGACCGGCTACAACGCCCTCATCCTCCTCGCCGCCATGCAGGCCGTGCCGCGCGAGCTGCACGAGTCGGCCGCGATCGACGGGGCGAACGCGTTCCGCCGCTTCCGCTCGATCACGATCCCCAGCATCCGGCCGACCCTGATCTTCGTGATCATCACCGCCACCATCGGCGGCCTGCAGATCTTCGCGGAGCCGCGCCTGTTCGACGTGTCGAACGCGGGCGGTATCGGCGGCTCGGACCGGCAGTTCCAGACCACCGTCCTCTACCTCTGGGAGATGGCGTTCTTCCGCCAGAACTTCGGAGAGGCGGCCGCGATCGCGTGGCTGCTGTTCCTCCTGATCGTGCTGATCGGCCTGCTGAACTTCGCGATCTCGCGGCGGATCGCCTCCGTCGAGAACCGGATCTCGCAGCGCTCGAAGCGCCGCTCCGCCCGCCCCGCGACCGCCGACGAGATCGCCGCCGCGGACCCCCTGCTCACCACCACCGGCCTCGGCCAGAACGAGAGCGAGCGATGACCGCCCCCGCCACCTCCGCCGCCTTCCCGGTGCGCCGCGTCCGCGCCTCCCGCGCCGGCCGCGTCGACCGGCCCGGCTTCCTCACCTACGGGCTGCTGAGCGCCTTCATCCTCGGCTCGACCTACCCGCTGTGGTGGTCGTTCGTCGTGGCGAGCGGCTCGAACGCGACCCGCAGCGAGACCCTGCCGCTCGTCCCGGGCGGCAACTTCCTCGCCAACGCCTCGCAGGTGCTGACGGCGATCCCGTTCTGGACGGCTCTGCTGAACAGCATCATCGTCTCGGGGATCATCACGCTCTCGGTCGTGTCGTTCTCGACACTCGCCGGCTACGCCTTCGCGAAGCTGCGGTTCCGCGGGCGCGACGGCCTGATGATCGGAGTGGTCGCGACCATGGCGATCCCGACGCAGCTCGGCATCATCCCGCTGTTCATCCTGATGCGACAGCTCGGCTGGACCGGCTCGCTCGGCGCCGTGATCGTGCCGACGCTGGTCACCGCGTTCGGCGTGTTCTTCATGCGGCAGTACCTGGTCGACGTGATCCCGGACGAGCTGATCGAGGCGGCGCGCGTGGACGGAGCGAACCAGTTCCGGACGTTCCTCACCGTCGCGGTCCCTGCCGCGCGACCGGCGATGGCGATCCTCGGGCTCTTCACGTTCATGATGGCCTGGACCGACTTCCTCTGGCCGCTGATCGTCCTCAGCCCCACGAATCCGACCCTGCAGACGGCGCTCGCGCAGCTGCAGTCGGGCTACTACGTCGACTACTCGATCGTGCTGGCCGGCGCCGTGCTCTCGGTGATCCCGCTGCTGGTGCTGTTCCTGCTCGCCGGACGCCAGCTCATCGCGGGCATCATGAGCGGAGCGGTGAAGGGCTGACGCCCGGAGACTCCCGCGGGACCGGGTCGGGGGACATCGGACCGCGGGACGGGGGCCTCGGGCCCGGGGCCGTGGTGCTCCGGGTCCGGGGGTCGGGGGCTGCGGGGAGGGATCGGGCAGTGCACTCGGCGGCCGGTGGGTTCTCGACCCGGCCGGTCGTCGTGCTCGGCTCATCCCGACCACTGCCGCGCAGGATCCCGTCGATCACGCCCCGTCCGGCCCTCCTGGCCCGACCTCCCGCCGCCTAGGCTGGCGCGGAGGAGGCGACATGGAGCCGAAGGACCGGCGCGACGAGGACCCCTCGAGCGGGCCGTCACAGCCGCGTCCGGGGGACGGGCCGACGCCGTCGGAGCAGGCGCTGCGCGCCATCCGCGATGTCGCGAACGGGGCGGACCCGACGAGCGAGGCGTTCCGGCTGTCGAACGACTTCACCGACCGGCAGGCCGAACGGCTCCGGGGCTTCCTCGCGCGCTTCCGCCGCGGGCGCTGACCGTCACGGGGGCGGCCTGCTGCCGGTGGCGGGCGATCGATCGCTGCGCGCCGGTCGTGTCGGCCATCGCCGAGGCGGCGCCCCCGACCGCCCGGCGTCACCCCGGACGGTCGCTATCCGAGCCCTCGCACGCCGCGGACTCGCTCCGCCGGCCCGGTCCGCCGCCCCGCATCACCCCCGAATGGCCGCGATCCGCGCCCCTTCACGCCGCGGACGCCCCGCACGAGCCCGCTCCTCCGGCGCTCGGCTAGCCTCGGAGGCACCCGCGAGGAAGGCCTGCATGACCCACGACACCGCCTCGGCCGCCCCGACCCTCGAAGCCGTCGCCGCGCTGGCCGGAGTCTCCCGCGCGACGGTCAGCCGGGTCGTCAACGACTCCCCGCGCGTGAAGGACGGCGCCCGGACGGCCGTGCTCGCCGCGATCGAGCAGCTCGGCTACGTGCCCAACCGCGCCGCGCGCTCCCTCGCCAGCCGCCGCACGCAGACCGTCGCGCTCGTGGTGCCGGAGTCGGCGGCGAAGGTGTTCGCGGATCCGTTCCTCGCCTCGGTCGTGCAGGGCGCCGCGATGGCCTTCGCCGGCACCGAGTACACGCTCACCATCGTGATCGCTTCCGAGGCGGCTCCCGAGAAGACGCGGCGCTACCTGCTCGGCGGCAACGTCGACGGCGCGCTCGTCGTCTCGCACCACAGCGGCGACCACTCCTACGCGCAGCTCGGCGCCTCCCTCCCCGTGGTCTTCGGCGGGCGGCCGCTGACGGAGGAGGGCGGCAGCTACTTCGTCGACGTCGACAACACCGGAGCGGCGCGCACGGTCACCGAGCACCTCCTGGGCCTCGGCCGCACGGCCCCCGCGATGATCGCGAGCCGCCAGGACATGCCCGCCGCGATCGACCGCCTGTCCGGCTGGCGCTCGGCCGTCACCGCCGCGGGCCTCGACGACTCGCTCGTCGAGTACGGCGACTACTCGCCCGAGGACGGCGCGACCGCGATGCGCCGCCTGCTCGACTCCGGCCGGCCGATCGACGCGGTCTTCGCCTCCAACGACCAGATGGCGTCGGGCGCCCTGACGGCGCTGCGCGAGCGCGGCCTCACGGTGCCGGGCGACATCGCGCTCGCGGGCTTCGACGGCGACTACTTCGCCGAGGCGAGCGAGCCGCGCCTCACCACGGTGCGCCAGCCCTCCACGGGCCTCGGCGAGGCGATGGCGGACCTGCTGGTGCGCCTCCTGGCGGGCGAGGAGGTGCAGCGCGTGACGCTGCTGCCGACCGAGCTGCTGGTGCGCGGCTCCACGGTCGCGGGCGCGTGAACCCGGGCCGAGTGCGCTGACCCGTTCGCTGAGTCGCCCGGATCGGCTCCCCGCTGCGGCGTGTCGCGAGCCGACCCGGGCGACTCAGCGCGGGACGGGCTCGTCGGGGATCTCGAGCAGGTGGAAGGGACCCCGGGGGAGCGGGCCTGTGCTCCACAGCGCGACGACGGCCCAGCCGAGGTCGGCGTGCGCGACGGCGCCCTCGGGCAGGGTCCGGGTGAACAGCGCGTAGTCGATCCCGTCGAGGGGGAGGGGGCTCACGTCCCACGCGGGCCGGTCGGCGGCCAGCTGCTGGGCCCGCGCCTCCGCTGCCACCATCGCGGCTCGCGTCCGGTCCCCGGGCAAACCGGCGGGGATCGCCGAGAGGAGGAGCGATCCGATCGCGAGCGCAGCCGTCGCGACCGGGTCGGTGACCACTCCGTGCACCGAGCCGCGCGGCCCGAGGCGGACACCGGTCAGCCGCAGCGTGCGGACCGAGTACGAGCGGCCGTCCCGCTCAGCGCGGACCGAGAGGTCATCGACCGGCCCGTCGTTCGTCCGCCCGCTCCCGTCGACGGACCACGGATCGGAGACGGGGACCAGCGCGAGCACGCCCTCATCCGACTCCCTGCGGCGCCCCCGGTCAAGAGGCGCAGCTGGAATGCGGCCCCGGCAGGCCGGCCGGTCGGTGGGGACGCGTCAGGCGCGGAGCGCTCGCAGGACCCGGTCGACGTGCCGCTCGACCCACGTGCCGGTGAAGGGGCCGCTCCGCAGGAGCCATCGGTGGAGGATCGGGCCGAGCAGGAGCTCCGCCGCGCCGGAGGGGTCGGCCGCTCCTCCACTCGCGAGACGCGCGGCGATCGCGCTCAGCTGGGGCTCGAGCAGCAGGGAGCGGTACTGCGCGGCGAGCTCGGTGTCGGTCTGGATCGCAGCGGTCACCGCGCGCAGGAGCGGCTCGGCCACTGGGTCGCTCAGCTCGGCGGCAGTGCCGGTGACCAGGAGGAGCAGGTCGGCGCGCAGATCTCCGGAGTCCGGGACGGCGACGGCCCCGTCAGGAGTCAGGCTCCGCGCGAGGAGCGCGTCGAAGAGGATCGCACCGGTGGAGGGCCAGCTGCGGTAGAGGGTCTGCTTCCCGACTCCGGCGCGGGCGGCGACGCCCTCCATCGTCAGGCGCGGAAGCCCCTCGGTCCCGACGAGGTCGAGCACGGCGGCGTGCACGCGCTGCCGTGTCCTGCTGGTGGCCATTCTCCGATCCTACTGCGAAACGAGACGGAGCGTCTTGTTCGGAGTAGCGTGCAGGCATGACCACTCGACAGACCTGGCTGATCACCGGAGCCTCCCGCGGGCTGGGGCGTGCGCTCGTCCTCGCGGCGCTCGCCGAGGGCCACTGCGTCCTGGCCGCGGTCCGGGGCGCGCACTCCCTGCCCGAGCACGAGCGGCTGCAGGTCCACCGGCTCGACGTCGCGGACTCCTCCGCAGCCGCCGGCGCCGTCGACGCGGCCACGGCGATCGAGGGGCGCCTCGACGTCCTCGTCGACAACGCGGGCTACGGGCTCATCGGCACGGCGGAGGAGGTGGGCGAGGACGAGGTGAGGGAGCTGCTGGACGTCGACCTGCTCGGTCCGCTCTGGCTCTGCCGGGCCGCGCTGCCTGTGATGCGGCGGCAGGGGTCCGGACACATCGTGCAGATCTCGACCGTCGGCGCGGTGGGGACGATGCCGACGCTCGGGGTCTACAACGCGGCGAAGTGGGGCCTCGAGGGCTGGACGGAGGCGATGGCCGCAGAGGTCGCCCCCTTCGGCGTCCGCGTGACGCTCGTGCAGCCCGGGGAGATCGCCACCGACTGGGCCGGCGGCAGCATGCGGTTCGCGGCGCCGATGCCGGAGTACGACGACCTGCGGCGGGAGCTCTTCGGAGCGGCCGAGGTCCCCTGGCCGACCGACGGTCCGCAGGGAGGCACGCCTCCGGCCGAGGTGGCAGCGGAGATCCTCGCGCACGTCGCTGATCGGAGCGACGCCCGGTTCCGTCTGCTCGTGGGCGACGACGCTCCCGGTCAGGTGCGCGCCGCGCTCGAGAAGCGCCTCGCGGACTACGCCCTCGACCCGCGCTGGGCTGAGTCCGCGCTCTGAGGGACCGCCGCTGAGGTGCCCGGATCGGCTGGCAGTTCCGGCGTGTCGCGAGCAGATCCAGGCACCTCAGTGCGGAGGCGTGAAGGCCCGCAGGCGCTGCTCAGAACTCCTCGTAGTTGTAGGGCTCCGGGTCCTCGTCGATCACGGGGCGCGCGATCGTGGCGCGGTTGCTCTTGATGCGGGAGCGGATGTCCTCGACGGCGGCCTCGACGGCGCCGGTGGTCGACTCCTCGTCCTTGATGGAGACCTCGACGGGGACGGCGACGAGCTCGCTGCTCGCGTCGAGCGTCATCTTCGCCTCGATGAGCTCGCCGTCCTCGGTGAACGCCGGGACCGTGACCGCTTCGGAGTGCTCCTGGCGGTCGATCGCGGTCACCAGGTCGAGGAGGGCCTCGGTCACGGCGTCGGTCGTCACGAAGCTCTTGGAGGCGTAGGTCAGCTGCTGCATGCCTCCACTCTCCCGAACGGGAGCGCCCCTCGCGCGGGGTTGCGCCTCGTCGGCCCAGCCCGTAGCGGAGGGGGAGCACGACCGGCGCGGGCGCGAGGAGTCAACCCTCTAGGCCGCGATCCGCGCGTCCGCTTCCCTGAAGGCGGGGCCTCGGGAGGAGGCGCGGGGGTCTCGGGATCCCGGGGCCCCGGCACTCGATCGGGAGGGGACCGGATGCGGCGTCGGGGACTCCGCGGCGACCGGGCGTTCCAGGGCGGACTCCTGATCGGAGTCGGCCTCATGGCGGCCGTCGACGAGATCGTCTTCCACCAGATCCTCGCCTGGCACCACTTCTACGACCGCTCCACTCCGGCGATCGGCCTGCTCTCGGACGGGCTGCTGCACGCGGCCGAGATCCTCGCACTCGTCGGCGGCGGCTTCCTGCTCGCCGACGCCCGGCGCCGATCCGCTCTGCGTCCGCGCACGGCGTGGGCCGCGGGGCTCACGGGGGCGGGACTGTTCCAGCTGTGGGACGGAGTCGTCGACCACAAGCTGCTCCGGGTGCACCAGGTGCGCTACGACGTCGACCTGCTGCTCTACGACTCCGTCTGGATCGCCTCCGGAGCGGTGCTGCTGGCGGCGGGCCTGCTCCTCCTACCTCGGCGGCGGCGCGCGACGGCGTGACCCCGCACGCCGACCACACCCTGCTCGACCCGGGCCTGCTGCTCCTGGTCCCGCTGGCGGCGGCGGCGGCGGCGCTCGGAGGGGGCGCCGCGGCACTCGAGCGGCGGCGCGGACGGCCGTGGCCGCTCCACCGCACCGCCCTGCTCCTCGGTGGGCTCGCGACCGCGGCGCTCTGCTTCGCGGGTCCGCTCGCGGAGTGGTCGCACGCGGATCCGCGCGGGGCGATGCTGACGCACCTGGTCCTCGGGATGCTCGCGCCGCTCCTCCTGGTGCTCTCGGCCCCCGTCACCCTGGCCCTGCGCGCGCTCGACGTCACGGCTGCCCGGTGGCTCTCGCGGCTGCTCCGGAGCCGCCCGGCCCGTCTCCTCGCCCACCCCGTGACGGCGCTCCTGCTCTCGACGGGCTCCCTCTGGCTCGTGCACGCGACCGGACTGCTCGCCACCGCGCACGCCGATCCGCTGCTGCACCTCGCGCTCAGTGTGCACTTCCTCCTCAGCGGCTGCCTGATGACGGCGGCGCTCGCCGGAGTCGATCCGAACCCGCACCGCGCCCCGTTCGGCCTGCGCCTGGGGGTGCTCGGAGCGGGCATCGCCGCGCACGGGCTGCTCGCGACCGTGCTCTACGCGGAGGCGCCGGACGAGACGGGACGCCAGGCGGCGCTCCTGCTGTTCTACGGAGGCGACCTGCTCGAGACGGCGCTCGCCGTGGTCGTCTGCGCCCGGCGCTACGCGGCGACGGCGCCCCGGCAACCCCCTCCGCCGAGCGCGCCCTGCTCCCTACGCTCGGACGCATGCTCCTCATCTTCGGGACCCGAGCCGTCGAGGACCTCCTCCGGACGCTCGTCTTCGTCTGCCGCGTCTGCGGGCAGCGCGACGAGCAGCGGATCTTCCGCCGCCGGACGCGCCTCTCGCTCTTCTTCGTCCCCGTCCTGACCGTCTCGACCCGCTACCTGCTCGAGTGCTCGCACTGCGGCACCGTGTCCCCGATCAGCAAGGAGGAGGCGCAGGGCTCCGTCCGCTGGGCCGGCAACTCCGACCAGTGACCGCCCCGAGCGGGAGGCTCTCGCGGTGCGCTCAGCGCACCGGAGCCGGCACCGCCGCGGGACGCGCGGCGACCGCGGCCGCGCGCCGCGTCGCCCAGTTGTTGAGCAGCAGCGCCGTCACGACGATGGCCGCGCCGAGCAGGGCGACGGGCCCCGGCCGGTAGCCGCCCGCCATGCTGATCGCGAAGGTCGTCACCGGGACGAGGTTCTGGAAGAGCGTGCCGTTGAGGGCGCCGAGCAGCTTGATGCCCGTGTTCCACAGCAGCACGGCGACGACGCCGGCCAGGAGGATCAGGTAGGCCAGCTGCGGCCATGCCGCGAGCACCTCGGCCCCGGTCGGCGGGTGCGCGGAGCCGGTGGCCGTCGCCACGGCGACCGCGACGGCGATCGAGGGGCAGCCGAGCGCGGTGGTGAGCGTCGAGTACCGCAGCGCCGACCAGCCGGGGAAGGCCGCGGCTCCGCGCGTGTAGACGACCCAGCAGATCGCTCCGAGCAGGGCGAGCAGCTCGCCGAACCCCAGCTCGCCGTCGAGGAGGAGGGCGACGTCGCCGCGGGTGACGACGAGCGCGACTCCGGCGAGCGCGAGCAGGATGCAGCCGACGGTGGCGGCAGGCGGCAGGCGACGCGCGCCGATGCTCGCGAGCACCGCGCCGATCGCGGGCATCATCCCCATCATCAGGCTGACGTTCGGGGCCGAGGTGAACCGCAGAGCCGTGAAGGCGAGCAGGCCGAAGCCGGCGAATCCGGAGGCGCCGAGCAGTGCCAGCCGCCACCCGCGGCCGTCGAGCCGGAAGGCGCGGAGCCCTTCCGCCCGGGCGAGCAGCAGGGCGAGGACGACCGCGGCGGCGGTGTAGCGGATGAGGGTCATGAAGAAGGAGTCGACCGTCGCCGCGATGCTGTCCGCGACCGGCAGCATGCCGCCCCAGAGGATCGGCGGGATCAGGCAGAAGAGCAGACCTCGCGACCGCATGGCGCCCCTGACCCGTCGGGTGCGGCCGCCTCGGGCGGGGGGCCGTCGCTCGATGGTGGACCCCGGCGGCTCGGCGCACAAGAGCGCCGCCGACCCCCGAACGGCCCGCCGCGGGGCCGAGCGGAGAGGGGTGCGCCGGGTGTGGAGGAGGCTCGGCGAGCCGACTGACCTGCTACGACGAAGACGACGGAGCCGCAAGGACCTTGCATGGCCCCTTTAGGGTGACAAAATTCACTTGCTTCCATCATCTCCGTGCCCCTAGGTTGATCGCAGCACCCCCCGATGCTGTCCTCTGTCAGGCCCTGCTCCGATCCCCCCGTCGGACGCCGTTCCTCACTCGGGTCGCGCCCACCCCGGCGACGACCTCCGTTCCGCGCGGGCGCTCATCAGCGCACATCGGCCCCCGGCCGCGGAGAGGAACAGTCATGAGCACACAGCCCGGCCACGGCGCGGACGAGCCGGCGGCTCCCCGTCGCCGGGCGACCTGGGAGGCGCACGACGAGACGGCCTCGCGCCCGCTCTCGCGACGCCGTGCCGCCCGCTCCGGGCGCGAGCGGGTCTCCGCTCCGCGCCGCCTCGCGTCCGCGACGCCTGCCGGAGCGGTGACGGTCCCCGCCGCCCCGACCGCGGTGCTGGAGCGTCCGGCCGCCCCGCCCGCAGTGGTCGAGCGACCGGCCGCCGCGACCGCGGTGCTGGAGCGTCGGGCCGCGATGAACGAGCGTCCGGCCGCGCCGACCGCCGTGGTCGAGCGTTCGTCCGCCGCGACCGCGCTCCTGGAGCGCCCGGCCGCCCCGACCGCGCTGCTCGAGCGTCCGCCGGCCCCCGCCGCGGTCCTCGAGCGCACCGCGCTCCCCTCCGTCGACGCCGACCGACTCCCTCCGGCATCCACCCCGATCGCCGGCACGCGCCCCCGCAGCGGCCGCCGCGCCTCGTCGCGCATCGGCGACCTGGTCGCCGCCCTCCCCGCCCACAACGAGGAGGCCGGGATCGCCGCGGCGATCGAGGGCCTGCGCCGGCAGACCTGGCCGCCGGACCGGATCGTCGTCATCGCCGACAACTGCACCGACGCCACGGTCGAGATCGCTCTCGCGCACGGCGCCGAGGTGTTCGTCACCGTCGGGAACAGCCACAAGAAGGCGGGCGGCCTCAACCAGTTCCTCGCCGAGGTCCTCCCGGGGCTGCAGGACGACGACCTGGTGCTCGTGCAGGACGCCGACTCCGCGCTCGACCCCGGGTTCCTCGAGATCGCCCGCGGCAGGCTGCACGGCGGCATCGGCGCGGTCGGAGGAGTGTTCCGCGGCGGCGAGGGCGGCGGCTTCGTCGGCCACCTCCAGCGCAACGAGTACGCGCGCTACGCCCGCGACGTGCGCCGGCTGAACGGGAAGTGCCTCGTCGTCACGGGCACCGCGGCCGTGCTCCAGGTCGCCGTGATGCGCCGCATCAGCGCGGCCCGCCTGGCCGGCTCCCTCCCCTCCGGAGACGGCATCGGCGGCATCTACGACACCACCGTCCTCACCGAGGACAACGAGCTCACGTTCGCGATCCGCCACCTCGGCTACGACGTGCTGAGCCCCGCCGGCTGCACCCTCGTCACCGAGGTCATGCCGACCTGGGGAGACCTCTGGCGTCAGCGCCTGCGCTGGAAGCGCGGAGCGGTCGAGAACTGCGTGCAGTACGGCTTCACGCGGGTCACGGCTCCCTACTGGGGGCGCCAGCTGCTCACGATGCTCGGCTGCATCATCACCTACGTCTACCTGGCCACGATCGTCTACGCCGTCGGCTGGGGCGAGCTGAGCCTCCAGCCGTTCTGGCTGGCCGTCACCGCGATCTTCGTCGTCGAGCGGATCGTGACGGTCCGCGACCGCGGCTGGCGGTACATGCTCGCCGCCGCGTCGATGTACGAGCTCGTCGTCGACCTGTTCCTGCAGGTCGTCCACACCAAGGCCTACCTGGATGCGCTGACACGCCGTCGGCGCGACTGGTGAAACAGAGAGAGAGACATGTACAACCACATCGGAACAGCCGCCGGAGCCGGAGTCGGTGCCGGAACGCTCGCCATGACCGGGTTCGACTCGGTCTGGCTGGCACTCGCGGCCTTCGCCCTCATCGCTGCGGGGACCGCCGTCCTGCGCATCGCTCCTCGCCGCAAGCGCGAGGTCTGAGACACGGTGGCGGGCGGGGGACAGCCCGCGCCCGTCACCGTCCCACGACCGCCGTCGCCGCGGAGGTCCGGCTCGCGGTCGAGTAGCCGGTCTTCGTCCCGGTGACGGTCAGCGTGATCCGCTTCCCCGCCTGAGCCTTCGTGAGCGTGAACCGCGGCGACGTCGCTCCCGCGATGGCCGCGCCGTCCGCCTTCCACCGGTAGGTGAGGTTGACGGGAGTCGGCGTCCACGGACCCGGGGCTGCCGTGAGCACCGCTCCGACCCGGGCCGTGCCCGTGACGGTCGGCGTCGCGGCGCCGAGGGTGCCGGCGGCGACCGGTGCGGTCGGCTGCGAGGTCGTCGGGCCGGAGCCGTCGGCGGCGCTCACCGTCACGGTCACCCGCTTGCCGACCGCGGAGGAGGGGACCACGAGATCCGGACCCGTCACTCCCGCGATGTCGACGCCTCCCGCCGCCCAGCGGTGCACGAGCGGTCCCGTCCGGCCGGCGGAGGAGGACAGGGTCGCGCCCACCGCGGCGGTCCCGACGACGACCGGAGCCGGCGCCGCGTCGGACCGGTAGACCGCGACGTGGTCGACGAGCATCGTCCCGCCGGAGCTCTTCGGAGCGGCCGCGCTGTCGCACCCGCACACCCCGTTCGGCAGCCCGCCCCCGATGGCGAGGTTCAGGATCAGCAGCACGTCGTTCGGGACCGCGGCCTGCCACGCGGCCGTCCCCACCTCCGACTCCCGCACCACGTGCCGGGTGACGCCGTCGACGAGGAACTCCACGCGCTCGTCGCCGGGCACGGTCCGGTCGAGCAGGGCGGAGTAGCGGTGGAACCCGGTCACGCAGGACGCGCAGTCCAGCATCCCGCTCGTCCGGCCGGCGGGCTCGTCGCAGGGGCCGCCGTCCGGTACTCCGCAGTGCAGCGTCTGGATCACCTGGGCGGTGCCGTTGACGGCCTCGAGCATGTCGAACTCGCCGGTCGCGGGCCAGTCGATGACGGCGTTCGCGTCCCGCCCGAGAGCCCAGAAGGCGGGCCAGTAGCCGGTGGCCTGCGCGACGTCCGGCAGCTGGATCGAGGCGGTCATCAGCAGTCGGCCGCCCGCCGGCGCCGAGAACGACTTGTCGGCGGTGACGATCCGCCCGGAGGTCCATGCTCCGGCGGAGTCGCGGAGGGCGCGGATGCCCAGAGCGCCGCCGCCCGTGAGGAAGACGTTCGCCGTCGACGCGGTCGTCCGGTCGACCGCCCCGGTGCCCCAGGTGCCGACCTCGTGCTCCCACTGGCTCCCGACCGGCGCGCCCGCCGGCCCGGTGAAGTCGTCGCGCAGGAGCGTGGTCCAGCCCGGGGCGTCGGCGGGTGCCGCCGTGACGGCCTGGCCGGCGGACGAGGCGGTCGGAGTCGTGGACGCCGGTGCGAGGGCGGCGACCGCCTGCGGGGGTGTCGCCGCCAGCACTCCGAGGCACAGGGCCGCGAGGGCGAGGGCGAGTCGCGGCCGGTCGAGGAGTCGTGAAGGCATGGCGAGTCCTCTGCGTCGAAGGGGCGCGCAGCTGCACGCGCCTCGACGCTAGTGAGGAGTACTCGCTCTCCCCCCACCCTCCAGGCGGGGTGATCTCCGGCACGAAAGCTCACGACCGGGCTCGGCCGGGCCGGGTCCAGGGTGCTGGCAGAGGGGCGGCCGCCGTCGCCTCCGATCGCCCGTTCGAAGGAGAACACCATGCACCGTCGTCTCACGGCCACGCTCGCCGCGATCGCCCTCGCCCTCGGAGGGGCCGTCGCCGTCGCTACCCCCGCCTCCGCCGGGCAGCTCGTCTACCGGAACGGCGGCCCGGGCAACTGCTACGAGGTCCGCTCGCAGCGCGACTCCCTGGGTCGCGCGCAGGTCACGGTGTGGTGGCACTGCGACCAGGCGAGCAACGTCAAGGTCATCTGGAAGAACGGCCCGGACAGCGGCTGCAACACGATGAGCGTCATCAACCGCAAGTTCAGCGACAGCTCGGGAGTCGCGTCCCGCTTCGACCGCCTCGTCTCCTGCTGACCCGGACGGGCTGCCCCTGATCCCTTCCGCGAGACGCCACCTCGGTACGCGGCACGCCGCGCGAGGTACTCGGGTGGCCTCTCGCGGGAGGGGGGCGGCGGCGGCCCCGCTCAGTGCTCGGCGCGCCCCGAATCCTCGATGAGGCGCACCTTCACGTTCACGGCGAGCGGCCCCGAGACCGACGGGTCGGCGGCGAGCAGCGCGTGCATCCGCTCGCCCACCAGCCGGAGCGTCTCGGGGGCCGGCAGTGCGGCGGACGCGGCGATGTGCGCGCTCACCGTGGTGAACCCCTCCGACCGGTCGATGTCGACCAGCACGTCGGGCTGCCGCAGGTCCAGCTTCACGGCGAGCGCGTCGGCCGCGGCCTCGACGATCGGCTGGGCGGGGTAGACCCCCGCGACTCCCTCGATGTCGCGGATCTCGGCGGTCAGCCGCTGCGAGAGCTCGGTGTCGTCGGTCATTCCCGCTCCTCCCGGTGGGGGTACACGTCGTCGACGGTCACGTCGATCGCGCCGACGGTCAGCTCGGTGTGGCGCTCCAGGGCGTAGCGGATGCGCTCGCGCAGGCGGTCGGCGGCCACGGCGACCGGCAGGCCGAACTCGAGGGCGCAGGTCACGTCGATCCGCGCCACGGCGCCGGGAGCCGAGACGTCGCCGTCGAGGGTGCAGCGGCCCATGATGACGCCGCCCATCGTGTCGCCGGCGCGGCGGATCATCCCGCGCACGGCCGCCTCCGTGAGCGCCAGGCGGAGGGTCGGGTCGGGGTGGCGGACGGGGATGTCGCGGCCGGAGCGCACCTCGGAGCGGATCGCGTCGAGCAGGCCTGCGATCCAGACCTCGTCGCGGTCGGGCTCGCGGTCGGCCTCCTGCCGCAGCGCCCGCGCCGAGAGCTCGGTGAGGCGGGTGAGGTTCGCGAGAGCGAGCCGGCACGCGGCGGAGTTCTCGATCGAGGGGTCGCGCGGCTCGCGACCGCGGTCGAGGTACTCGCCCAGCTCCTCGAGCGTGTGGCCGTCGAGGTCGTCCTCGGGCACGGCGGCGTCGTCGGTCATCGCCATGCCTCCAATTCGTGGAGCAGGAATCGACGGGCCCGGGCGAGGAGGCCGCGGACCGTCGAGACGGGGAGTTCGAGAGCGTCGGCGATCTCCTGGTAGCTGTAGCCGGCGGTCTCGCGGAGTAGCCAACAGCGTCGCTGATCAGCAGGCAATCGGTCCAGCGCTTCCCAGACCGCGTCCAGCTGGAGTCGTGCCTCGACGATGCGCTCGGGGGAGTGCTCGGGCGGCGCGGGCGGATCCCAGTCGTCGATGTCGTCGTGGCGGCGGCGGACGCGGATCCGGTCGATCGCCTTGTGGGTGACGATGCGCATCAGCCAATTGCGGATGTGCGCCGGGCTGTCGAGATCGGCCAGACGCCGCCAGCCGGTGAGGAACGCCTCCTGCACCACGTCCTCCGACTCCGCCTCGGAGCCGAGGAGCTTCGCGGCGTAGACGCGCATGAGGGCGCCGTGGCGGCGGGCGAGCTGCTCGAACGCCTGCACGTCGCCGTCGACGGCGCGCGCGGCGAGGGTCGCGTCGGACGCGTTCAGGAGGGGGTCGTCGTCGATGAGCGCCTCCTCCGCGGTCCCGCGCGCGGTGTCCCCGCGCGCCGATGCCCTCAGTGTGGGGCGCCGTCCGGCATGACTACCAGCCTTGACAACGGGCCGCCGAATCCGCTGGCCGGATTGCGAGTGCCGCCGATGGGGGACGCCTCGAGACGGGATTCGTGACATTCCGGCTCCTCGACACGTCTTGATTCCGTACCCCTCGTGCGTCCCCCCGAGCGCACGGACCCCGAACCCGGAAGAAGTCCCCCATGCACTGCTCCCTCCGCTGCCGCCCCGGGCGGACGTCATGAGCGAGTCGACCTTCACCCTCGGCAGCCCCTTCGCGGGCGACGAGCGGGCCGACCGGCGCTACGAAGCCTCCGGCGACGATCCGACCGCCGCGTCCGCCGTCTACTCCGAGGCGTACGGCGGAGGCGAGTTCCGCGTCGCTCCGTTGCAGCGCGGCTTCTCCTACCGCTACGCCGTCCGCGGCAGCGACCGGGTGACCCTGCGCACCTCCGACTGCTCGGGCGCCCTCACCGGCCAGGTCCCCCACCTGAAGGAGTACGTCGTCGGGTGGTTCCGCGCCGGCGGCGGACGCCTGAACCTGCCGCCGTTCACCCGGACCGGCGCGCTCTCGGCCCCGTTCCTGTTCCCCGCGGAGCGCCAGTTCGGGCTCGAGTTCGAGCCGCACCGGCAGAACCTCATCCACTTCGCCCCCGGGTTCCTCGAGGACGTCGCGACCGAGACGCACGCCGGCCCCCGCCAGCCCGTCTCCTTCGACCACGCGGCGGACGCCGACCCCGGCGTCCTCGCCCGCTGGCGCGCCGCGGTGACGGAGGCGAGCGCCGCGCTCGCGACGGCCGCGATCACTCCGCTCGTGCGCTTCACCGCCGAGCTCGACCTCGCCCGCGTGCTGCTCCTGCTGTTCCCGTGGCGGGCGTGGGACGTGCCGGCCGTGCTGCGGCGCCCGTCCGCCTCCCGCACCCGGGTGGCGCTCGACTTCCTCCAGCACCACGCCCACGAGCCGATCACCCCGGCCGACGCCGCCCGCGCGGCCGGTCTGCACACCCGCACGCTGCAGCAGGCGACGAAGCGGCACCTCGGAGTGTCGCCGTCGGTCTACCTGCGCGACGTGCGGCTGGACCGCGCCCACTCCGACCTGGTCGCCGGCGACCCCTGCTCGACCACCGTCGCCGCGGTCGCCCGCGAGTGGGGCTTCGGCAACCTCGGCCGCTTCGCGAGCGCGTATCAGGTGCGCTTCGACGAGAAGCCGAGCCACACGCTGCGCCGCTGACGCGCAGCCCCTGCGTGCCCGAGGGCCCGGACCGTCTCAGGACGGTGCCGGGCCCTCGTCGTCTCCGGGTGCGTCCCGAGGGGCCGTTTCGGAGGACGCTTCATCGTGTCCTCCGACCGGTCTTCAGGACACGGACCTCCTGACACTCGGCGCCGGCTCAGCCCGGCTGATGCACGTGGATGTCGCTGCTCGACGTCACGCCGTTGAATTCGAGATACAGCTGCCCCTCGACGACCGACACGGTCAGCGTGTTGCGGCGCTCGAGTACCGCGACCGCGGCATCCAGGAACCCCTGGTCGAAGCTCTGCACGGTGATCTGCTCGAGCTGGTGGACGCGCTTGCCGGACCACGCCGCGATCACCTTCTCCGGGTTGCGATGCGTGTAGACCGTCGTGCGGTCGGCCAGTCTGCTCCCGAAGTGCAGTCGCTCGGCATCCGGCGCGCCCACCTCGATCCACGTGGTCAGCCTGCCGGTGAGATCGCGGACCAGCACCGCCGGCTCGGTCGCCGTCGACGAGATCCCCTCGCTGAAGGTGATCCCCTCCACGTATTCGAGGCAGTACGCGAGCACGCGCGTCATCATGTACGCGTCGGTCTCGGAGGGGTGCTGAGCGGCTCGCAACGTGATGTCCTCGTAGACGCCGCGGTCCACATCAGCCAGCTGTATCGCGAAGTTGTACATCACTGCGCCGGCTGCCACGTGTGCGAGCTTAGGTCCTCTCGCTCATCGAGAAGCGCGAGGCTTCTCCGGCGCCGGTGGGGGCATCGTGTCCGCGCGCCTCCACGCAGGAACGGCCAGGCAGGAGGCATTCACTCCGTCGAGAGCGTCTCACTCCGGGCGACGTCGGCGCGCGTGCGCAGGTCGATGACGACGGGAGCCGACCGCTCGGCTCGCCGGGAGGGCGCGAGGCCCCGACCAGGCGACCGGACCACGTCGTTCATCCGCCTCGGGAATTCCCCGCCACTCTCTCGCCTTCTTCTACCTGCATGCAATATATTGCATGCAATCGTCCGACCACCTCATCCCGAAGGAGCAGCCATGTCCACGTCCGCGTTCACCCCTGAGGGCGACCGGCCCACCGTCGTCCTCGTCCACGGCGCGTTCGCCGAGTCGTCCAGCTGGAACGGAGTCGCCTCTCGGCTCCTCGCCGAGGGCCTGCCCGTCCTCGCGGTCGCCAACCCCCTCCGCGGGCTCGCCCCCGACGCCGAGTACCTCCGCAGCGTCCTCGACGGGATCGACGGACCCGTCGTCGTCGCCGGCCACTCCTACGGGGGCTCCGTCGCGAGCGAGGCGGCGGAGGGCGCGGCGAACGTGCGGGCGCTGGTCTACGTCGCCAGCTTCCTCCTGGAGCCGGGCGAGAGCACCGGGGAGCTGGCCGGGAGGTTCCCGGGCGGTGAGCTCGGCCCCGCCCTGACCCCCGTCCCCTTCGCGTCCGGCGGGTTCTCCGGCGACGACCTCCACATCCAGCAGGACCGGTTCCGCGAGGTCTTCGCGGCCGACGTCGACGAGCCCACCGCCGCTCTGATGGCCGCGACCCAGCGGCCGATCGCGGCCGCCGCGCTCGAGGACTCGGCCACTGCGGCCGGGTGGAGGAGCATCCCCTCCTGGACCCTGATCACCCGTCAGGACCTCGCCGTCCCCGCCGAGTCGCAGCGGTTCATGGCCGAGCGCGCCCGCTCCACCGCGGTCGAGATCGACGCGTCGCACGCCGTGACGGTCTCGGAGCCGGACGCGGTCGCGCAGCTGATCCTCGACGCGGTGCGGGCGACGCGGTGACGGGGCGGGCGGGACGAGGGGCCGCCTCCGGCCGCCGGACCCGGGCTGCCGCGGTCGTCCTCTCGTCCGCGCTGCTGCTCGTCGGCTGCGCGGGCGCGGCCGATCCCGGCCCCGCCGTCGAGGACGCCGCCGAGGCCGCGGCGGGCGGATCGTTCGCCCTCGCGGAGGTGGACGGCGTCGACGGCTCGGACTTCCTCGTCGTCTGCCCCTACGAGTCGCCGGAGTCGGTCGAGGAGCGGACCGGGATCTCCTGGTCCGGGCCCGACCGGTCCGAGGACGAGGGGATGCAGACTCTGGTCGTGCTCGACGGCGGCGAGGTCGTGACGACGAGCGGACTGGACCGAGACCGCGTCGACTTCTGCTCGGGCGACCGGTGGGAGCCGCTCCCGCTCGACACCCGGCTCGCGGTGAGCGGAGCGGGCGCGGTGTCGGTGGAGTGACGCCGGTGGCGGCGGTCGAGTGGCGTATGCAATATATCGCGCGGTGCTATCGTCGCCGTATGCCCATCCCGAAGACGACCGCCGTCACCCCCCGGTCCCTCCTCCGCGACGACGTCTACCGCGCCCTCCGCGACGCGATCGTCGACGGGACGTTCGAGCCGGGGGAGCGCCTCC
>NZ_PSVI01000055.1:0-21511 GCF_002931415.1 Rathayibacter sp. AY1E8 | reverse complement strand
GCTTCAAGCTCGTCACGCACGCCTACGACGTCCTGAGCGACGCCCAGCAGCGGGCGCAGTACGACCGCGGGCCCCAGGAGGGCTTCGGCGGCGGGGGCCGGGAGGTCGGGCCTACTCCTCGCCGAGGAGGCGGGAGAGGTAGCGGGCGACGGCGCGCACCGCGGTGATGTTGCCGGAGTAGTCCATCCGGATCGGGCCGAGCACGCCCAGGCGCGAGACCTGGCCGCCCGCGGTGTTGTACCCGCTCGTGAGCACCGAGGTCTCCTGCAGCCCGAACGGCGCGTTCTCGCGGCCGATGCGCACCGAGATGCCCCGGGGGTCCGGGGTCATCTCGGCGAAGAGGCGCAGCAGCTCCACCTGCTCCTCGATCGCCTCGAGCACGGGGTAGATGCTGCCCGAGAAGTCCTCCTCGGTGCGGACGAGGTTCGCGGCGCCGGCCATGACCAGGCGGTCCTGCCGGTTGGCGCCGACCTGCTCGAGCAGGGTCTGCACGATCGGCGTCAGCACGTGGCGCCGCTCGGGGCTGAAGCGCTCCGCGACGGAGCCGAGCGTCTCGGCCGCCTGCTGGAGCCCGAGGCCCAGCACGGCCGTGTTGAGCTTCGCGCGGATCTCGCCGAGGAGCGCGTCGTCCACGTCCTCCGGGGTCTCGAGCACGCGCTGATCGACCCGGCCGGTGTCGGTGATCAGCACCGACAGGAGGCGGCGGGGAGCGAGGGCGACGAGCTCCACGTGGCGCAGCCGTGCGGCTCCGAACGACGGGTACTGCACGAGCGCGACGCTGTTGGTGAGCTGCGACAGCAGGCGGACGGTCTTGACCAGCACCTCGTCGAGGTCCGGGCTCTGCCCGAGGAACGTCTCGATCGCCTGGCGCTGCGCGGAGGTCAGCGGGCGCAGGTCGGCCAGCTGGTCGACGAAGAGGCGGTAGCCCTTGTCGGTCGGCACGCGTCCGGAGGACGTGTGCGGAGCCGCGATCAGCTCCTCCTCCTCCAGCTGGGCCATCTCGTTGCGGATGGTGGCGGCCGACACGCCGAACGCGTGGCGCTCCACGATCGACTTCGAGCCCACCGGCTCCCGGTTCGCCACGTAGTCCTGCACGATCACGCGCAGGACCTGGAGACCGCGCTCCGTGACCATACGACCGACCTCCCGCCGGACTCCGAGTGCCCGCGGGCACGACCGTCTGCGGCGCTGACGCCGCGCGGAGCCTGGCACTCCGCAACTCTGAGTGCCAATCATAACCGGGAGGCGGACCGCCCGGCGGGGTTGCGCGGGGATCGGCCGGGGTGCACTCCTGCAGGGCCGCGGGGAGGAGCCCCGTCATCCCCGAGGAGGAGGTCCCGCGCGGCCCGGTGCGCAGGGAGTCGCCGCATGCCACGATGGACGCCGAGCGCACGGGGGACGCCCGTCGCCGCCGCCGGAACGGAGACCATCATGTCGGCCACCCCTCCCCCGCCCCCCGTCTACGGGACCCCGGCTCCGCCGCTGAACCCGGCGGACGAGAAGACCTGGGCGATCGTCACGCACGTGACCGGGATCTTCTTCAGCTTCCTGCCCTCGCTGATCGTCTTCCTGGTCTTCAAGGGGCGCGGACCGTTCCTCGAGGCGCACGCCAAGACGGCCCTCAACTTCCACCTGACGACGCTGATCGCCTACGTCGCCGGGACGATCCTGTCCTTCGTGCTCGTCGGCTTCATCGTGTTCCTGGTCGTGCCGATCCTGGTGATCGTCTTCGCGATCATCGCCTCGGTGCGCGCCAGCGCGGGCGAGTACTACACGTACCCGCTCAGCATCCCGTTCTTCAAGTAGCCGCGGAACCGGGGCGGCCGTGCGTCGCCCGCCCCGGGATCCGGCCTCAGCCGTCGGTGAGGCGGCGCACGACCGCGTCGGCCAGCAGACGGCCGCGCAGGGTCAGCACGATCCGGCCGCCGAGCGCCGCCCGGCCGTCGACGAGGCCGTCGGCGATGAGCCCCGCCACCTCGCTGCGCCGATCGGCGTCGATCGCGTCGATGGGCAGCCCGTCCGCCAGACGCGAGCGCAGCAGCACGTCCTCCACACGCCGCGTGCCCGCGTCGAGCGTCTCCCGCCCGGCAGCGGGCGAGGCACCGGTGCTCAGCCGGTCGGCGTAGGCCGCCGGGTGCTTCACGTTCCACCAGCGCACGCCTCCGACGTGGCTGTGCGCGCCGGGACCGACGCCCCACCAGTCGTGGCCGAGCCAGTACGAGAGGTTGTGCCGGGAGCGGTGGGCGTCGTCGCGGGCCCAGTTGCTGACCTCGTACCAGGAGTACCCGGCAGCGGCCAGGCGCGCGTCGGCGAGCTCGTACATGTCGGCCGTGAGGTCGTCGTCGGGGGTCGCGACTTCGCCGCGGCGGATCTGCCGGGCGAGCTTCGTGCCGTCCTCCACGATCAGGGCGTAGGCCGAGAGGTGGTCCGGCCGGTTGGCGAGCGCGGAGTCGAGCGACCGCTCCCAGTCGGCCAGGGACTCCCCCGGCGTGCCGTAGATGAGGTCGAGGCTGACCTGCAGGCCGGCCTCCCTCGCCCACTCGACCACGAGCGGGACCCGCTCCGGGTCGTGGGTGCGCTCGAGCGTGGCGAGGACGTGCGGCACGGCCGACTGCATCCCGAAGCTGACGCGGGTGAAGCCCGCCTCGGCCAGCGCGCGGATGTAGGCGGCGTCGACGGAGTCCGGGTTCGCCTCGGTGGTGATCTCGGCGTCGGGCGCGACCCCGAAGTGGGTGCGGAGGCCGTCCAGCATCCGCACCAGGTCGCCGGCGGGCAGGAGGGTGGGCGTCCCGCCGCCGAAGAAGACCGTGCGGGCGGGGCGTCGGGGCAGACCCGCGCGCTCGAGCACCTCGGCACCGAGAGCCATCTCGGTGATCGCCTCGTCGGCGTAGTCCTGCTGCTTCGCCCCACGGAGCTCGGTCGCCGTGTAGGTGTTGAAGTCGCAGTACCCGCAGCGGACCCGGCAGAACGGCACGTGCACGTAGAGGCCGAGGTCGCGCTGCTCCACGCCGTCGACGACGGACGCGGGCAGTCCGCCGTCGAGCGGAGCAGGATCGGCGATCGGGAGGGCGCTCCCCACGTCAGCTGACGCGCGCCGGCAGCAGCGCGCGCAGGTACTTGGCGACCTGGCGCTTCTGCACGGCGCGCAGCACCGGCGCGCCCAGGCGGTAGAGGCGGGTGGAGGGTCGCGAGAAGACCCGGATGACGAGCCAGACCGAGTCGTCCGCGCGCTTCTCGACGACGAAGGACTCCTCGCCGCTCTCGGGGTGGCCCTCGAGGGTGCCGTAGGCGAAGCCGACCTGGTCGGGCTCGTCGACGACGTAGACCACGCGGACCGGGGCGTCGAAGACGCGGCCGAGCAGGGTCACGCGGAGCACGGCGGTCACGCCGGCGGTGATGTAGGGGGTGCCGTCGGGAGCGAAGTGCTCCTCCGTCGGCCGGCTGACGAGGTCGATCGGGGTGCCCGCCGCGTCGAAGTTGACGCCGGTGTACTGCACGCCGCTCCCGCTGGTGATGTCGGTCACCTCGATGCCGCTGCCGCGCTGCACGCCCCAGGTCATCAGGGAGGCGGTGGTGATGGCGAAGCGCTCGTCGCCCGAGCCGAGACGGGCCTCGAAACGCTCGGCCGTGAAGCCGTCCGGCGGGTACTCGAGCAGGTCGGGTGCCAGAGTGCCGCCGACCGCCGCGTAGGTGACCTGCGGCTGGCCCTCGAAGTTGGAGCGGCGGATGCTCACGTCCCGACCTTCTTCCCGGACTCCTCGAGCGCGGCGCGCGTCGAGTCCGCGGGCCGGGTGGTGCTGTCCATCCGACCCAGCGTATCCGACCGTCGGCGTCCCGAGCCGGGAACGACCGAGGGCCCTCCCCCGCCGGAGCGGGAGGAGGGCCCTCGTCGTGGTGCGGGTCGGTTCAGCTGCAGGGAGTCAGCTTCGCGACGGCGTCCGACAGGGTGCCGGTGCCGCCGAGGAGGACGATGCGCGTCGCTCCGCCTGCCTTGATGCCCTGCAGCACCTTGACCGGCACGCAGGTCGGGGGCACGGCGAAGAGGGGGCTCCCCGTGCGCCCGGCGGCCGCGGCTCCGGCCAGGGCGTCGGGGAAGTTCTCTCCGGTGGCCAGGAACACGGTCTCCGACCCGCGGGGGAAGGCCGCCCGGTTGAGCTGCTCCGAGGTGTCGTAGCGGTCGACCCCGCCGATGCGGCTCACGGTGGGTCCCCCCGGCACAGTGAGGGAGTTCTGGATGCCGGCGCTGACCGACAGCTCGGATCCCGCGATGGTGAGCACCGGCGGCCGGAGCCGCGTCAGGATCCCGACAGTGGTCGGATCGGCCGCCGGGAGGCCGCCGTTCACGAGGACGACGGGGGCGGAGTTCTTGCCCGCGGCGGCGGTGGCGCTGAGCGCGTCGGGGAACTTCTCGCCGGTCGCGAGCCAGGCCCCCTTCGGCGAGGTGCCGAAGGCGCTCTCGATGATCTTCCGCGACGTGTCGTAGCGGTCGGTGCCTCCGAGGCGGAAGACCCTCCCGTTCGCGTACTGGCCGAGGTCGGTCGCGAGGGCGTCGCTGACGCTGAGGTCGGAGCCGACGACGACGATCCGCTGGGGCTTGAGACGGGTGAGCTCGTCGCGCACGACCTGGCTCACCGAGTCGCGGTCGACCAGGAGGAGCGGGCCGCCCTGCTTCGCGGCGGCGGGACCGGCGCTGAGCGCGTCGGGGAAGTTCGCGCCGGTGGCGATGTAGACGACGGGGACGCCGGGGGTGTCGAAGGTCGCCTTCGAGATCTCGACCGCGGTGCCCTGGCGGTCGGTGCCCGCGAGGCGGACGACCTCCAGGCCGGTGCCCGGCGTCGGGGTGGTGGTCGACGGGACGACGCGCAGCGGCGCGCGCACGATGACGCCGGTGCCGGAAGGCTGCTCCCCGCCGCGGCTGAGTCCCTTCACCTCGACCGACGGGGCGCCGAGCGGCGTCGTGTCGCTGAAGGTGAGGTAGCGGTCGAAGAACTCCTGGGTCGGGGTGATCGCGATGCCCCGGCCGTCCTGCACGACCTTGGGGACGGCCTTCAGGCGGCCACCGTCCTCCGTTCCGACCGTGGCGCTGAGGCCCGCGAGGTCGAAGAAGCCGGGGACACCGGAGTCGAGGACGATGACGTCGCCCGCGCCGGCCTCGGTGACAGTGCCGCCGCCGGCCCAGAATTCGCCGTTGGCGCGCTCGGAGGAGGTGGACGTCGACAGGTCGAGGTCGGCCTCCGCGGACCCGCTCGCAGCAGTCACCTGGAGGTCGGCGGAGAGGGCGAGGACGAAGCCGGTCCGGTCGACGCCGGCCGGAGCGTACGCGTCGTCCGCCTCGTCCTCGGCGCCGTTCAGGAGGAGCGAGAGCGAGGTGCCGCCGAAGGAGCCGGCGGCGCGTCCGATCGGGATCTGGATCGAGTTGGTGGCGGTGTCGACGACGGATTCGCCGCTCGCGAGGTCCGTCGCGGTGCTCCTCAGCTGCCACGTCACGACCCGGTAGCCGGGGTGCGACCACTCGGTGAAGGTGTCGGGAGCGGTGGAGTCGGGCAGCTCGACGGTCAGCGTGGTCGCGTCTCCGGGCACCGGAAGCGGCACGTCGGTGCCGAACCGGGCGCTGTCCGACCAGGAGTAGGGCGCGGGCGCGACCGGGATCACCTTGTTCGCTGCCGAGGCCGGTCCCGCCGCCACCAGCGATCCCGCTGCGACGGCCGCGATGCTCGCGAGCGCCGCCCCCGTCCTGATCCAGCGCTTCCTCGTGCTCGTAGGCACCACGGACTACCACCCTTCTTCATGGTGGAGGACCGGTCGTCGACGCTGCAGCCCCCCGTGCGGATCGATCTCGATCCACGGCCGCGTCCTGGCGTCCGAAAGCTATCGGTCCGCTGTGAGGCGCCGCAATCCCCGAGGACACAATGTCCCGGACGGGGGGTGCGTCACCCGTCCGGGAGGGGGGACGGGCGCCGGCGACGGGGCTCGCGCTACTTCTTGTCCTTGGTCTCGACGTCGCCCGAGAGCGCGGCGATGAACGCCTCCTGGGGGACCTCGACGCGGCCGACCATCTTCATCCGCTTCTTGCCCTCCTTCTGCTTCTCGAGGAGCTTGCGCTTGCGGGTGATGTCGCCGCCGTAGCACTTGGCCAGGACGTCCTTGCGCATCGCGCTGATCGACTCGCGGGCGATGATCCGGGCGCCGATGGCGGCCTGGATCGGCACCTCGAACTGCTGACGCGGGATCAGCTTGCGCAGGCGCCCCGTCATCAGCACGCCGTAGGCGTAGGCCTTCTCCCGGTGCACGATCGCGCTGAACGCGTCGACCTGCTCGCCCTGCAGCAGGATGTCGACCTTCACGAGGTCGGCCTCCTGCGAGCCGGCGGGCTCGTAGTCGAGCGAGGCGTAGCCGGCGGTCTTGGACTTGAGGTTGTCGAAGAAGTCGAAGACGATCTCGCCGAGGGGCATGTGGTAGCGGATCTCGACCCGGTCCTCGCCCAGGTACTCCATGCCGATCAGGGTCCCGCGGCGGCTCTGGCAGAGCTCCATGATCGTGCCGACGTAGTCCTTCGGCGCGAGGATCGCGGCCTTGACGATCGGCTCCGTGACAGCGGCGATCTTCCCGACGGGGAACTCGCTCGGGTTCGTGACGGTGACGGTCTTCTTGTCCTCCGTCGAGACCTCGTAGATGACCGAGGGCGCCGTGGTGATGAGGTCGAGACCGAACTCGCGCTGCAGGCGCTCGGTGATGATCTCGAGGTGCAGGAGGCCGAGGAAGCCGCAGCGGAAGCCGAAGCCGAGCGCCACCGACGTCTCGGGCTCGTAGACGAGCGCCGCGTCCGAGAGCTTGAGCTTGTCGAGGGCCTCGCGCAGGTCCGGGTAGTCGCTGCCGTCGATCGGGTACAGGCCCGAGAAGACCATCGGGAGCGGCTCGGTGTAGCCGGGCAGCGCCTGCGTCGCGGGCTTGGACGCCGTGGTGACGGTGTCGCCGACCTTCGACTGGCGCACGTCCTTCACACCGGTGATCAGGTATCCCACCTCGCCGACCGCGAGACCCTGCGTCGCGACGGGCTCGGGGCTCGACACGCCGATCTCGAGGATCTCGTGCGTGGCGCGGGTCGACATCATCTGGATCTTCTCGCGCGGCGAGAGCTTGCCGTCGATCATCCGGACGTAGGTGACGACCCCGCGGTAGGCGTCGTACACGGAGTCGAAGATCATGGCGCGCGCAGGGGCGGAGGGGTCGCCGACGGGCGGCGGGATGAGCTCGGTGACGCGGTCGAGCAGCGCCTCGACGCCCATGCCGGTCTTGCCGGAGACGCGGAGGACGTCGTCCGGGTCGCCGCCGATGAGGCTCGCGAGCTCCTTCGCGTACTTCTCGGGGTCCGCGGCCGGCAGGTCGATCTTGTTCAGGACAGGGATGATCGTGAGGTCGTTCTCGAGCGCGAGGTAGAGGTTCGCGAGCGTCTGGGCCTCGATGCCCTGCGCCGCGTCGACCAGGAGGATCGCGCCCTCGCAGGCCGCCAGCGAGCGGCTGACCTCGTAGGAGAAGTCGACGTGGCCCGGAGTGTCGATCATGTTCAGGGCGAACGTGCGCCCGTCGCGCTCCCACGGCATCCGCACGGCCTGCGACTTGATCGTGATGCCGCGCTCGCGCTCGATGTCCATGCGGTCGAGGTACTGCGCGCGCATCGCCCGGTCCTCGACGACACCCGTGATGCCGAGCATCCGGTCGGCGAGGGTGGACTTGCCGTGGTCGATGTGGGCGATGATGCAGAAGTTGCGGATGGACGCCGGATCGGTCGCGGCGGGCTCGAGCCCGGAGTGTGCACGTGGAGACATCGTGGGACCAGTGTCCCATGCCCGGCGGCGGAGGCCGGGACCGGCGGCTACAGATCGAGTCCGTAGGTGCGGGTGGGCTCGACGCCGGGCGGGTTCTCCCGCTCGCCGAGGCGGACGAAGCCCATGCTCTCGTAGAGGGCGTGCGCGGTGGTCATCAGCGTGCCGCTGTTCATCACGACCCGCTGGAGGCCCCGCTCAGCGGCGAGCATCACGACGAACTCCGTGAGCAGCCGCCCGAGACCCCGCCCACGTGCCTCCGGGGCGACGGCGAGCAGCCGCCAGTCCAGCTCGCCGGGGCGGCCGAGCTCGTAGAGGTTCGCGCCCGGGCGCGCGGTGGTGACCGTGGCGAGGATCCGCCCGTCGCCCTCGACGGCGACCCAGACCTCGCCCTCGACGTCGTGCCGGGCGACCGCGGCGACGTCGGCGGCGTACTCCTCCCCCAGCTCGTAGTCGTGGGCGTAGGCGGCGAGCCGCAGGCGCGAGACCTCGTCGTACTCCTGGGCCCGGACGCGCCGGACCAGCACCTCGGCGGCGCTCATCCGCGCACCGGGGCCGGGAGGGCGCGCAGCCCGTGCTCGAGCGCGGCGGGATCCGCGGCGAGGCAGACGCGGATCCAGCCCTCGCCGGTGCGGCCGAAGGCGCTGCCGGGCGCGACGGCGACGAGGGTCTCGAGGAGGAAGGACTCGACCCACGAGGCGACGTCCCCGCTGGTCGCGTGCGCCATGTCTATCCACAGGTAGAACGCGCCCTCGGGCTCGCGGTAGGCGATCCCCCGCTCGTCGAGCACGCCCGTCGCGAGCCGCAGGTTGGCGAGGTAGTGGTCGGAGGCGGCGGCCACCGCGTCCTGCGGCCCGGTCAGAGCGGCGAGGGCGGCGCGCTGGTCCGGAGTGGCGACGCAGCTGATCGCCGCCTCCTGCACCGTGACCATGATCGACGTGAAGCCGGGAGGCGTCACGAGGTAGCCGACGCGGACGCCGGTCATCGCGTAGGTCTTCGAGAAGGAGAAGACGCTGAGGACGCGGTCGGCGTCGTCCCCGCGCTCCTGCGCGATCGCCGCGAGGCTCACGTGCGGGCGCCCGTAGGTGAAGTACTCGTAGACCTCGTCGCTGAGCACCCACAGGTCGTGGCGCCGGGCGATGTCGAGCAGGCGCTCGAGGACCTCCCTTGGGAACACCACGCCGAGCGGGTTGGACGGGCTGTTGACGATCAGGACGCGGGTCCGGTCCGTGATCAGGCGCTCGACCTCCTCGGGATCGGGGAGGAAGGCGTTCTCGGCGCGCAGCGTGTACGGCACGGGCACGGCGCCGATGGTCCGCGCATTGGTCGTGAAGACGGTGTAGCCCGGGTCGGGGATGAGCACCTCGTCGCCGGGCCCGAGCAGGAGCGTCATCGCCTGGTGCAGCGCCTGCGTGGCGCCGACGGTCACCCAGACCTGCTCGACGTCCGCCTCGATGCCGTTGTCCCGCGCCAGCTTCTCGACGATGGCGCGCCGGAGCTCGGGGACTCCGCCGTTGGGCCCGTAGCGGGTGTCGTCGGCCGCCCACGCCGCCCGGGCCGCCTCGATGATGTGCGGCGCGGTCGGCACGTCGGGCTCGCCCACCGCGAGGAGGGTGACTCCGTCGAGCCGCAGCGCGATCTCGAACAGGTGGCGGATGCCCGAGGGCGGCACCGCGGAGAGGTGATCGGCGAGACGGGGCACCGGCGTCACGTTACCGGCGGGCCCGGACCGCGAGACGCCACGGCGGTCCGCCTCCCCGGCGTGTCGCCCTGGCGGTCCCGACCCGGACGGCGCGGCACCCGCGGGCGCGGCGCGGTTGAAGGGTGACGACGGGTGCGCTAAAGTTCCTTGTTGGCTTGCGCTCCCCCTCCGGACATCCGGCAGGCGTGGAGTGATCAGAAGCCGGCGACCTCCAGTCGCACCGCAGGGCGTTCAGACGCCCGCGGAAGGGGCACTCCGTCGAGTAGCCGGCTGCACACACGCACATCCGAGAAGAAGGTAATCCACGTGGCAAACATCAAGTCGCAGATCAAGCGCAACCTCACCAACAAGAAGGCGAACGAGCGCAACAAGGCCGTCAAGAGCGAGCTGAAGACCGCCATCCGCTCGGTCCACACCGCCATCGCCGCCGGCGACACCGAGAAGGCCGGCACCGCCCTCGCCTTCGCCGCCAAGAAGCTCGACAAGGCCGCCAGCAAGGGCGTCATCCACAAGAACCAGGCCGCGAACCGCAAGTCGGCCATCGCGAAGCAGGTCGCCGCGCTGTAGTACTGCGCGAAGCTGCAACGACGAAGGGTCCGGCCTCTGGCCGGGCCCTTCGTCGTTTCCGCTTCGCGGTCGACGGGCTCCTCGTGCCTCGTCGCCCGTCGCGCAGTCGGCTTCCGCGCTTGGTTGCGGTGGGAGGAGCGGGTTTCGTTCCGGGTACGACGATCCGCTCGCACGCGGATCGCCGGTGACCCTGCGAAGGCATCGTCCGGCTCTCGATCGGCTGCGGCCCGGTCGGCTACCGCGGAGGGTCGCGGGGGGAGGCGCGGAGAGCGTTTCGGGGTACGACGATCCGCTGACACGCGGATCGCCGGTGAGCTGTGCCGTCTTCGACGGGCTCCTCGTTCCTCGTCGGCCGTCGCGCGGTCGGCTTACAGGGGTGGTCGCGGTGGGAGGAGAGTCCTGCGTTCCGGGTACGACGATTCGCTGACACGCGGATCGCCGGTGACCCGCACCGATCTCGACGAGCTCCTCGTTCCTCGTCGCCCGTCGCGCGGTCGGCATGCAGGGGTGGTCGCGGTGGGAGGAGCGGGGAGCGTTCCGGGTACGACGATCCGCTCGCACGCGGATCGGCGGTGACCCGCACCGATCTCGACGGGCTCCTCGTTCCTCGTCGTCCGTCGCGCGGTCGGCTTACAGGGGTGGTCGCGGTGGGAGGAGCGGGTTCCGTTCCGGGTACGACGATCCGCTGACACGCGGGTCGCCGGTGACCCTGCGAGGTCGTTGTCCGACTCTTCGTCGGCCGCGGTGCGACCCTGCGAGGGGAGGTGAACCCTTCGCTGCTGGTCGAGCAGCCGCGGAGCGGCGGATCGAGACCCGCCGAGGACGAGGTCGGTGCGGATCGCGGGAGCAGGGCCTTTCGGGCGGGTCAGAGGCCCCGGGCGGAGACGACGGAGACCATGCGCTCGAGGGCGTACACGGGGTCGCGGGTGGCGCCCTTCACGTTCGCGTCGGCGTCGGCGACCGTCAGGATCGCGGTGCCGAGGCCCTCGCCGGTCCAGCCCTGCAGGTCGCGCCGGGCCCGGTCCACCTGCCACGGAGCGAGGCCCAGACGCGAGGCGACCTGGCCCGAGCCCTCGCGCGAGCCGGCGACCTTCGCCATGGTCCGCAGCTTGCTCGCGAACGCGGCGACGATCGGTACCGGGTCGGCACCGGAGGCGAGGGCGTGGCGGAGCCCGAGCAGCGCCTCGCCGTGACGGCCCGCGATCGCCGAGTCGGCGACGGTGAAGGCCGTGGTCTCGACGCGGCCGCCGTAGTACTTCGCGACGGTCGCCTCGGTGATCTCGCCGGTGACGTCGGACAGCAGCTGCTGGCACGCCGACGCGAGCTCGTCGAGGTCGTCGGAGAAGGCAG
Source organism: Rathayibacter sp. AY1E8 (assembly GCF_002931415.1). Taxonomy (NCBI): domain Bacteria; kingdom Bacillati; phylum Actinomycetota; class Actinomycetes; order Micrococcales; family Microbacteriaceae; genus Rathayibacter; species Rathayibacter sp. AY1E8. The sequence continues at coordinate 10,069 of NZ_PSVI01000055.1, read as the reverse complement.
ACACCAGGGCTCGGACGGCACCGGTGGTCGCCGTGCGGCCGGCGGTGCGGAACTCGGCGATCGCGAAGTCGACCTTGTCGCTCTCGCGCTTGAGCTCGGCGCAGACGATCTCGATGCCGCCGCCCGTGCCCGAGCGGATGGCGTCGAGGAGCTTCTTGCCCCGGTTGCCGCCGCCGTGGCGGAGCACCAGGGTCGCCCCGTCCGCGGGCGCCGAGAGGTAGTCGAGGGTCTCGAGGAGGAACGCGTCCGTGCACTTCTCGACGTTCGAGACGCGGATGAGGCGGGGCTCGTCGAAGAGGGACGGGCTCGCGAGCGTCAGCAGCTCCCCCGGCGCGTAGCCGCCGGCGTCGATGTCGCTGACCTCGAGGCTCGGGTCCTCGGCCCGGAGGAACTCGCGGAGGAAGCGCAGCGCGCGGTCGGCGAGGAACTGCTCCGGGCCGGTGATCAGCACGATCGGCGCCGGCCGGGTCTGGTTCCAGGCGAGCTGCGGGATCGCCGCCTTCGAGGGCGCTGCCTTCGCGCGCGCCGGGGCCCTGCCTGCCATGCCGTGTCCTTCCGTGCCGCGCCCGTCCGAGCGCCCTCCACCCTACGGCCCGCTCACGGCGCCCCGAGGCCGCCGCGGGAGCCGTCGCGCCGCTCACCCAGACCGCGATCCCGTCGCTGCGGGACGCGAGCACGACCGTACCCTCGACATCCGACCTCAGCGCCTCGACCCCGCGCTCGGCCAGCAGAGCGAGGAGCGACGGATTCGGATGACCGTAGTCGTTCTCCGCCCCGACGGAGATCAGCCCGACGCTCGCGCCGAGCGCGTCGTAGAGGGCGGGCGACTGGTCCGCGGAGCCGTGGTGCGCGACCTTGACCACGTCGACCCGGCCGACCGGCAGCCGGGAGACGCGCCCCTGCTCCTGCTCGCCGAGGTCGCCCAGGAGCGCGACGGAGAGCGGGCCGCCGCGGGCGTCCGGGCCGATGTCGACCCGGAGGGTCACGCTCGCCTCGTTGCCCCGCAGCGCGCTCCGCCGCTCCGGCCACTCGACCCGCCAGCGCAGCGAGCCGAGCGCGCCGCTGTCGCCGCGGACCGCCTCCTGCACGGCGACCCCGGCGCCGGTGAGCGCCGCCCGGTCGCGCTCGTCGTCGCGGCCCGCGGCGGGCCCGACGAGCGCGGCGTCGGTCCGTCCGAGGACGGCCTGGAGCCCGCCGACGTGGTCGAGGTCGTAGTGCGTCAGCACCAGCAGCGGGATCCGGTCCACCCCCATCAGGCGGAGGCAGGCCTCGAGCGGTGCGGGCTCGGGCCCCGTGTCGACGAGCAGCACGCCCGCGTCTCCGCGGAGGAGGACCGCGTCGCCCTGCCCGACGTCGCACATCGCGACACGCCAGTCCTCGGGAACCGAGGCGGCGCGGAGGAGCGGCGTGGCGACGGTGGTGCCGCCGGCGGCCGCGATCGCGCACGCCAGCCCGACGGCGGCGATCCGGCGCACCCGCGCGAGCCGCGGCGACTGCGTGACCAGCACGAGGGCGAGCAGGGTCAGCACGGTGAGCGCGAGCGCTCCTCCCACTCCGGGCCACCAGGCGATCCTCGGGGCGGGCCACGAGTCGACGGCGCGGGCGATCGAGGCGATCCACCAGGCGGGGATGGCGGCGAGCCGGATCGCCGCGTCGGCGGCTCCGGGCCACCAGGGGGCGAGCAGGCAGCCGATGAGCCCGAGCCCGGTCGCGGCGGGTGCCGCGGGCTCGGCGAGCAGGTTGGCGAGCACTCCGTACACCGGCACCGACGGGTCCACGAGCAGCAGCACGGGCTGGCAGGCGAGCTGCGCCGCGGTCGGCACCGCGAGCAGCAGGGCGAGAGGCCGGGGCAGCACTCGACCGAGAGCGCCCGCGATCGGCTCGGCGAGCAGCAGGAGTCCGGCGGTGGCGAGGACGGACAGCACGAAGCCGAGCCTCCCCGCGATCGAGGGGTCGGCGGCCACGAGCACGACGACGGTCGCGAGCAGGGCGGGCACGGCCGCTCCGGAGCGACGCCCGAGCCGCGCGAGGAGGACCACCGTCGCCATCACGGCGGCCCGCACCACGCTCGGCTCGGGGGTCACCAGCACCACGAAGCCGGCGAGCAGGGCGAGGGCGGCGACGGTCCGGAGGCGGCGCCCGGCGCCGAGGAGCGCCGCGATCGTCCAGCCGGCGACCACCACCACGGCGCAGTTGGCGCCCGAGACGGCGGTCAGGTGGGTGAGCGACGCGGTGCGCATCGCCTCCTCGAGCCCCGCGTCGAGCGCGGACGTGTCGCCGGTCGCGAGGCCCGGCAGCAGCCCCGCCACGTCGCCGCCGACCAGCGCCGCGCGTTCGAGGAAGCGCGAGCGCAGCACCTCCGCGACGGCCGCCGCTCCCCCGGGACCGCGCCGGTCCTGAACGGACGCCGCCCTCAGCATCGTCGCCTCGCCGACGGGCGCCTCCTGCGCCGCAGCACGCGCCTCCAGGTCGAGCTCGGCGCCCACCGGCAGCCGACCGCCGGGATCGGCGAGCAGCACGCGGACGGGGGCCGCGGTCGACGCGTCTCCCACCCGCAGCGCCGTCGCGTCGAACCACACTCCCCCGGTCGCGAGCGGTCGGGCACCCGTGTCGACGCGCACGGTGACCGGGGTGAGGGCGCGATCCTCCTGTGCCTCCCGCAGCGACGCCGGGTGGTCACCGGGCGCCGCGGCGACGACGGAGGTGAGGGCGAGGGCGGCACCCGCGCCCCCGACGAGCACCGCTCCGACCAGCCGCCCGCCGAGGCCGCGCCGGAGCAGGACGCACGCCGCCCCGAGCAGCACCCAGCCCGCGGCGCACCACGAGAGGCCCCCGTCGAGCACTGCCGCGACCGGCAGCATCCCGGCCGCCCACGCGGTGGTCCAGGCGGCCACCGCTGCCGGCAGGAGCCGCAGGTCCGCCGCCCGCACGCTCCTCACGGCGCGACCTGGTCGCGGAACGCGGCGAGCGTCTTCTCGCCGATCCCGGGGACCTCGAGCAGCTGGTCGACGGAGGAGAACGGGCCGTTCGCCTCCCGGTGGGCGACGATCTTCTTCGCGGTCGCCGGGCCGATCTCGGGCAGCTCCTCCAGCTGGGCCGCCGTCGCCGTGCTCAGGCTCAGCACGGATCCGGCGGCGGAGGCTCCTCCTGGAGCGGCCCCGCCCGGAGCCGCTCCCGCCGCGGCCGGCGCCGCTCCCACGGCCGGCACGACGATCTGCTCGCCGTCGACGAGCCTCCGGGCCAGGTTGACCGCCGCGCGCTCCGCCGACTCCTGGAACCCTCCGGCGGCGGCGACCGCGTCCGCCACCCGCGCCTCCGGCGACAGGACGTACAGCCCGGGAGAGGCGACCTCCCCGGCCACGTGCACGTACAGCGACTCGACCACCGCAGCAGCGGGCACGCTCGTCGACACGGCGGGCTCCAGGACCCGCTCATGACCGCTCGACCGTGCTCCCGCGAGCAGCACCGCGACCACCGCGGCGCCGATGACGAGCACGACCGCCGCTCCCACTCCCACGCGCCAGCGCGGGCGGGCGCGCCGAGGCCGCAGCAGCGCCGTCAGCTGCTCGTCGTCCGTCCCGCTGGTCTCTGGCATCCGCCGACGGTAGGACCCGCGTCACCGCCCGGCGCGGCCGCCGACACCGATCCGGGGAGAGCCCGCCGGATCGCCTCCCTGTGGAGGAGAGGGCAGCACCGGCGAAGAACGCACGACGGGGCCCCTCCCGCGAGAGGAGGAGCCCCGTCGGGACGGATCGGCGGCTAGACCGCCTTCGTCACCAGGTTCACCAGGCGCGGCGCCCGCACGATCGCCTTCACGACCTCGCGGCCGACGAGAGCCCGGGCGACGCCGGCCGTGGCCCGCGCCTTCTCCTCGAGCTCGTCGGAGGAGATCTTCGGCGAGACCTCGAGCCGGTCGCGGACCTTGCCGTCGACCTGCAGGATCGCCGTGACCTTCTCCTCGACCAGCAGCGACGGGTCGGCCTTGCGCCACAGCGCGTGCGCGACGGTGCCCTCGTAGCCCAGACGGTGCCACATGTCCTCGGCCGTGTACGGCGCGAACAGGTTGAGAGCCATCGCGACCACCTCGACCGCCTCGCGGACCGCGGGGTCCCCGGCCCCGGCGCCCGAGTCGACGACCTTGCGGGTCGCGTTGACGAGCTCCATCAGCCGCGCGACCACGACGTTGAACTTGAACGCCTCGATCAGCGACGGGGACTCCGCGAGGAAGCGGTGGGTCTGGCGGCGCAGAGCCGCGTCGCCCGACTTCCACTCGACGTCGGGCCTCGAGGTGACGTCCTTCGCCAGGCGCCAGGCGCGGGCGAGGAACTTCGCGCTGCCGCCGGGCGAGACGTCGGCCCAGTCGATGTCGTCCTCGGGCGGGCCGGCGAACGCCATCGTCAGGCGCACGGCGTCGACGCCGAACTCGTCCAGCTGGTCCGAGAGGCGGACGATGTTGCCCTTCGACTTCGACATCGCTGCGCCGTCCATCTGCACCATGCCCTGGTTGAGCAGCGCCGTGAACGGCTCCGTGAACGACACGTAGCCCAGGTCGAACAGCACCTTGGTGATGAAGCGCGCGTACAGCAGGTGCAGGATCGCGTGCGTCACGCCCCCGACGTACTGGTCGACGGGCGCCCACTTCTCGGCGAGCTTCGGATCGAAGGCCTGCGTGTCGTCCTTCGGCGAGAGGAAGCGGAGGAAGTACCACGAGGAGTCCACGAAGGTGTCCATCGTGTCCGGGTCGCGGCGCGCGGGCGAGCCGTCCACCGGGTGCGGCACGTTCACCCAGTCCTCCGCCGCTCCGAGCGGCGACGAGCCCTTCGGCTGCAGGTCGAGGCCGTCGGTGGAGGGCAGGACGACGGGCAGCTGGTCCTCGGGCACCGGCACGAGCTCGCCGTCGGCTCCGTGGATGATCGGGATGGGGGTGCCCCAGTAGCGCTGACGCGAGATCAGCCAGTCGCGCAGGCGGTAGTTCTTGGCCGAGCGGCCGCGGCCGCGCTCCTCGAGCATCCTGATGACGCGCTCGATGGCGGTGCGCTTGGAGAGCCCGTCGAGCGGCCCGGAGTTGATCAGGCGGCCGTCGCCGGTCAGCGCCTCGCCGGTCGTGGCGGGGTCGAGCGAGTACTCCTTCTCGAGCGCGGCCAGCTCCTCCGGGTCCTCCGGGATGACCGGGATCGCCCCGGTGACGGACGCGTTGGTGTCGACGACCACGCGCACGGGCAGGTCGAAGGCGCGGGCGAAGTCGAGGTCGCGCTGGTCGTGCGCGGGCACGGCCATGACGGCTCCGTGGCCGTAGTCGGAGAGGACGTAGTCGGCGGCCCAGATCGCCAGCCGCTCGCCGTTCACGGGGTTCACCGCGTAGCGGCCGAGGAACACGCCGGTCTTGGGGCGGTCGGCGGTCAGGCGCTCGATCTCGCTCGACTTCTGCACCGTCTCGAGGTAGCTGCGGAACGCGTCGCGGATCGCGGGCTCGGAGCCCTCGACCAGCTCGGAGGCGAGGTCGGAGTCGGGCGCGACGACCATGAAGGTCGCCCCGTAGAGCGTGTCGGGGCGCGTGGTGAAGACGGTGACGCGCTCGTCGCGGCCCTCGATCTCGAACTCGACGTCGGCGCCGATGGAGCGGCCGATCCAGTTGCGCTGCATGGCGATGACCTTCGACGGCCAGGATCCCTCGAGCTGGTTCAGGTCGTCGAGCAGCCGGTCGGCGTAGTCGGTGATCTTGAAGTACCACTGCGTGAGCTTCTTCTTGACCACGACCGCGCCGGAGCGCTCGGAGGTGCCGTCCGCGAGGACCTGCTCGTTCGCCAGGACCGTCTGGTCCACCGGGTCCCAGTTGACCCAGCTGTCCTTGCGGTAGGCGAGGCCCTTCTCGTACATCTTGAGGAACAGCCACTGGTTCCACTTGTAGTACTCGGGGTCGGAGGTGTGCAGCACGCGGTCCCAGTCGAAGGACGCGGCGTAGCGCTTCATCGAGCGCTTCTGCTGCTCGATGTTGTCGTAGGTCCAGGTGACCGGATTCAGCCCGCGCTTGATCGCGGCGTTCTCGGCGGGCAGGCCGAAGCTGTCCCAGCCGATCGGGTGGAGGACGTTGAAGCCCTGCTGGCGCCAGTAGCGCGCGATCACGTCTCCGAGCGCGTACGCCTCGGCGTGGCCCATGTGCAGGTCGCCCGAGGGGTACGGGAACATGTCGAGCACGTACTTGCGGGGGCGCTTGTCGTCGGGGTCGTCCGTCGCGAACGGGCGCGTCTCCTCCCAGATCGGGAGCCACTTCTCCTGGAGCGCTCGGAAGTCGTAGCGCTCCTCGTCGCTCGCGCCGGTCTGCCGGGAGGTGTCTTCTGCCACAGGTGCTTCTCACTTCTGAAGGAGGGGGAGAACGCGCACGCGTGGGCGGCTGCGTTCGACCATCAACCCTACTGGCCCTGCGCGCACGGGAGACGAACGCGGCGCCCGCTCACTCCTCGGCGGCGCCCAGCACCGCGAGGAGCGCCCGCGCCTTCAGCCGCGTCTCCTCGACCTCCTCCTCCGGCACCGAGAGCGCGGTGATGCCGCCGCCGGTCCCCAGGCGGGCGCGCTCGCCGTCGAGCACGAGGGTGCGGATGGTCATCGCGAGGTCCAGCGAGCCGTCCGAGCCCAGGCGGCCGAAGGCGCCGGAGTAGACGCCGCGGGGACCGCCCTCCCACTCCCGCAGCAGCTCCACGGCCCGGCGCTTGGGCGCTCCCGTCATCGAGCCGGCCGGGAAGAGGGCTGCGATCAGCTCGGCGATCCCGACGCCGGGCGCCCGGCGGGCCGAGACCTCGCTGACCAGCTGGTGGACGTGCGGGTAGCTCTCCACCTCGAGCAGGCGGTCGACGACGACGGAGCCGGGGGCGGCGATCCGGGCGAGGTCGTTGCGGACGAGGTCCACGATCATCACGTTCTCGGCCCGCTCCTTCACGCTCGACACGAGCTCGTCCCGGAGCGCGCGGTCCTCGTCGGCGTCCCGGCCCCGGGGGCGCGTGCCCTTGATGGGATGCGTGGCGACGCGTCCATCGGCCCCGCCGGTGAGGAACCGCTCGGGCGAGGCGCTGACGAGCGCGAGCGGGCCGAGGCGGATCAGCCCGCCGTGATGGCTCGGGCTGGAGCGGCGGAGGCGACGGTACGCCTCGACGGGATCGAACCGGCCCTCGACGACGATCTCGTCGGTGAGGCAGAGCTGGTAGGCGTCGCCCGCGCGGATGGCCTCCTGGCAGCGGCCGATCAGCGCCGTGTACTCGGCGGCGGAGTGGCGGCGGACCGGGTCGCCGGCGGGCTCGGGATCCGCGGGGTCCGCGGGTGCGGGCGCGCCGACGAGCTCGAGCAGGCGCGCGGTGAGGTCCTGCGCGTCGCCCGTGGCGACCAGGCGGACGGTCCGGGCCCCGTGGTCGAACTCGAGCACGGGGTCGCCTCGGAGCAGGGCGAGGGCGGGCGGATCCGCGGGGCCGGCCGGCGCCGTCGGCAGGGAGACGAAGGCGGCTCCCGCCTCGTAGGAGATCCAGCCGTAGCGGCCGAGCGCGCGGTCGCCCGCGGGGGCCTCGTCGTCGACCGCGGCGAGCGCCGCCGCCACGTCGCCGCCGGCCTCGACGAGGAGCACGTCCTCGCGGGCGCACGCCCCGAGGTAGGAGCGGCCGCTCGTCGCTCCGAGGCCCGAGTCGAGCCAGAACGACGCCTCGGCCGTGGCGAACAGGGCGTGGTGCGCGAGCTCCGGATCGACCCAGGGCAGCTCGATCGAGCGGACGTGCCGATCCTCCGAGACCACTGGGCTAGCGTAGGCGGTCGTGGACGGCGAGCAGGTTCGGGAGTGGGACGGGAGGGCCCTGACGAGCGTTCCCGAGCCGCCCGGCACCTCCCTGGACGCGGCCGACTCCTGGCTGGTGGACGAGGGACGCGTCCGCGGGCTCGACCTGCACCGCGAGCGGTTCGCCGCCTCCGTCGCTTCGGCGGGCGGGCACCCGGACGTCGAGCCGTTCCTCCACGCCGCGATCGCCGCCCTGCCCCGCGAGGGCCGGTCCTTCCCCCGCGTCGAGCTCTCGGGAGGCGCCCTGCGGCTCCGACTGCGATCCGCCCCGCCGACGTCCCGCTCCGTGGTGCTGTGGACGAGCCCCGTGGATCCGCGCCGGACACCCTCCTGGAAGGGGCCGGACATCGCGCGTCTTGCCCTCCTCCGCACGCGCGCGCACGCCGCGGGAGCGGACGAGGCCGTGCTGCTCGACGCCGACGGCGCCGTCATCGACGGAGCGAGCAGCGCGATCCTGTGGTGGCTGGGCGATGCGCTGGTCGTCCCTCCGGCGACGAGCACCCGCGTGCGCAGCGTGACGGCCCGCACGGTCTCAGTGCTCGCCGGCGCGCTCGGCGTGGACGTGATCGAGGCCCCGGCCGAGCCGGAGTCGCTGGAGGGCCGTGAGGTCTGGACGGCCAACGCCCTGCACGGTCTCCGGCTGGCGACCGCCTGGGTGGACGGACCGGCGCTCGCCGCGGAGCCGGGCCGCCTGGACGCCTGGCGGAAGCGGCTGGACGCTCTCAGGCGGCCTCTCCCGGCGCTCTGACCCGCGGAGGACCTCAGCTCCCGCGCGTCCCCCAGACGGAGGGCCCCCGTTCCGGTCGCACTCGTGCGTCCGCCGTGCGAGCATCGAGTACCCCCTCTTCCGGCCCCCGCCGGCCACTCGAGAAAGTCCTGCGATGACGCGTTCCCCCTCCCCCCGCCCCCTCGCCTCCGGGCTGATCGCGCTCGTCGCGACCGGGGCCCTGCTCTTCGGCGCGACCCCGGCCCTCGCCGCGGAGAACCCGCAGAAGCCCCTCTCCTCCTCCGAGGAGGCGCCGACCGGCCTCGCCCCCGCGAGCGAGTCGCCCGAGGCCGCCCAGCAGACCGCCCGCGCGGCCGTCAGCTACTACAACGCCCTCGTCGGCGGCGAGGAGCTGGCCGCCGGACAGCGGATCGTCTCGGGCACGAACGGCTACTCGTTCCGGATGCAGACCGACGGCAACGCCGTGCTCTACGACCCGCAGGGCCGCCCCACTTTCGCCACGAACACCCAGGGCCGCGGCGACCACCTGGTCATGCAGACCGACGGCAACATGGTCGTCTACTCCGCCAAGGGCGGCCCGGTGTGGAGCACGAACACGATCAACGAGGCGGGAGCCTCGGTGATCATGCAGCCCGACGGCAACCTCGTCGTCTACCGCGAGAACGGCTCGCCCGCCTGGGCGAGCAGCGTCCGCCGCGTCATCGCCGAGCCGGTGACCGACACGCTATTCACGGAGCAGACCCTCCGCCCCGTCCACCAGCTCACCTCCGCCGACGGCCGCTTCAGCGCCGTCATGCAGAACGACGGCAACTTCGTCGGCTACGGCCCCCAGGGCGCCGTCTGGGGCACCGGCACCGGCGGCTCCGGCAACCGCATCACCATGCAGAAGGACGGCAACGCCGTCATCTACGGCTCCGACGGCTCCGTCAAGTGGTTCTCGGGCACGCGCGGCAAGGACCTCCGCCTGGGCATCAACAACGCCGGCTCGCTGATCATCGTGAACCCGTCCGAGGACGTGATCTGGACCAGCCAGGCCGCCTTCCCCTCGACCACCCTCTACGCGGCGAACTCGCTCGAGGCGGGCAGCTTCCTCCGCTCCGCGAACGGCGTCTACCGAGCGGTGATGCAGGCGGACGGCAACTTCGTCGTCTACGGCAAGAACGGCCCGATCTGGGCGTCGAAGACCACCCGCGCAGGCGGCTTCTTCGCCCTCGACACCAGCGGGCAGATCGCCGTGGGCACCGAGACGACGAGCGGATGGTCGGTCGTCCCGCCCGCCGCGTCGGTCGGCCCCTACAAGCTCGTCATGCAGGACGACGGCAACCTCGTCGAGTACGACAGCCGCCGCGCGGTCTGGGCCAGCCGCGGCTGACGCCCCTCCGCCACGACGCCCCCTGGTCCCCGGACCGGGGGGCGTCGTCGTCTCCCCCGCCGTCGGGCTGTTCGTCCTGGTGCTGGCGCCGGACGTGTTCCTGCCGGTGCGCCAGGTCGGTGCCGAGTTCCATGCGGCGGCCGACGGGGTGCAGGCT